>JAICKT010000043.1 GCA_025927795.1 Parafilimonas sp.
CGTTCGTGTATTCACCTTCCAGTAAATTCGTTTGCTTTAAAAAATCTTCCAGTCTTCCCTGCGAGTAATGCCCGATTTTACGAATGCGTTCAGCAACCGAATCAATGGTTTCAGCAATCTCTGTATAAAGCCGTTCAAACAATAAATGCATTTCCATAAAATCCCTGCCTTCGAGGTTCCAGTGATAGTTGCGTGTTTTTGCATAAATGATTTGTTCATCAGCCAAAAGCGTTTGTAGCCTGTTTGCTACCGACAATGAATTCTTATCTGATATACCAATTTGAATTTTTGATGATTCAAGTTTTTTAAATGCATCAGCATTTTTAGTCTCTGCTTTCTTGTTAGCTGTTTTCATAGTGAGTGTTTTATTTTTTTGTAAAAGTTAAAAATTATTGCTCTGCGAAGTTTGAAACTTCACAGCACTAATGCTTTGAGTGTTTCATTTAAAAAATTAAATATGTTGCAATTCACCCAAATATCTTTCGGCATCAAGCGCAGCCATACAACCACTGCCTGCAGCAGTAACCGCCTGCCTGTAAATTTTATCCTGCACATCGCCTGCCGCAAAAACGCCTTTAATATTTGTTCTGCTTGAACCGGGAATTGTTTTTATATAACCTGCTTCATCCATATCAATCCAGTCTTTAAAAATTGCACTGTTTGGCTCATGACCAATCGCAACAAAAAATGCATTTACAGCAATGGTTTGCTCTTCGTTCGTTTTTACATTTTTTATTTTAACACCTTCTACTCTGTGGTCACCAATCACTTCAACTGTTTCACTATTCCAGTAAATTTTTATATTCGATGTGTTCTTCACTCTGTCCTGCATAACCTTACTTGCACGCATTCCGTTTTCATCTTTGCGCACAAGCATGTGCACTGTAGAACAAAGTTTAGAAAGATATAAAGCTTCTTCGCAAGCCGTATCGCCAGCACCAACAATTGCTACTTCTTTATTGCGAAAGAAAAAACCATCGCACACTGCACACGCGCTAACACCATAACCATTTAAACGCTGCTCGCTTTCCAGATTCAGCCATTTTGCAGATGCACCTGTTGCAATAATTACAGCATCGGCTTCAATTAATTTTTCATCATCAATCCAAACTTTATGTGCACCATTTGAGAAATCAACTTTTGTTGCCAAACCATAACGTATATCTGCGCCCATACGCTTTGCCTGCTTTTCAAAATCAATCATCATTTCGGGTCCCTGCACACCATCTGCATAACCCGGATAATTTTCAACTTCTGTAGTAATTGTTAATTGTCCGCCCGGTTGAATGCCCTGGTATAAAACCGGTTTTATGTTTGCACGTGCCGCATAAATGGCTGCAGTATAGCCTGCAGGCCCGCTTCCGATAATTAAGCAATGAACCTTTTCCGTTTCTTTATTTTCCATAAATTTTTTAGAAGAATTTCTGCTGATAGAATATATCAACATACAAAATTACTACAATATTATTTTGGTATAACGATGGAGGAATACTGCGCCGCATAACCGCAAAATGCACCCAATGCATTATTACTGATATTACCAATAACTTTTACAGGCTGCGAAAATGGGTTGCCGTTTGATTGATATGCAAACTCCCATGTACGCCAAAAATCAAAAGTGGCTTTATCAATATCGCAAAACTTAAAAGTAATGCTATCACCATGATGAAAGAAGCCATAATCATCACTCGAAACTTTAACTGTATCGTTTTTATTAAAGCCCTGTGGAATCTGAAAAGTATAATCAGTACCATCTGTAACTGCATCATCAAAAGCAGAAGTATAGCCAGGATAAAATGGTTGCCCATTTACACTCGTAAAATATCGCACATAATCACCAAGCCCCGGCGGATCATGAAAAAAACCATATAAAACGCAACGCGAAGTATCAGGATTATTTGGCGCCGGTACCCACCAAAGCGAATCGCAGGTTTTGCGCAGTGGCGGAATAGTTGTTTCAGATGTGTAAACAGAACTATCAGGTAATTGAATATTTAAATGATAAGTTGTATTGAATTTACCTAATAAAATTTGGGAAGCATTTGTATAATCAACCGTATAATAATATAACTGAAACCCGCTTGAATCTTTATAATTATATTCAACAAGCTGAATTGTGTTTGTGCTGTCACTAATTGTAACAATTGCATTGTGCACAAACGATGCTGATAATTCCTGCGGCGTTATATTACTGAAATAATTAAGCGATGTGGAAAGCACAACCAATGGAGCCTTGTTGTTTTCTATACTCGCATCTACAACAAGTTTTGCTGGTTGGGTGTTTACTTTGAGATCAATGGTGCGCTCGCAGGAAAAAAATAATACAATAAAAGAAAGATATAAATGTTTAGATTTCATCAATAAAACAAAGTTATTTGCAATGAAAATGATTGGCGCGAAAAGATTGATAAAATTGTGTTGAATATGAAACTTCAATTTTACAGCATTGGTAAACCGCACGACGATTTTTATAAAAAAGGGATCGAAGATTTTACAAAACGCATTAATAATTATTATAAAATTGAATGGATTATTATTCCGCCATTAAAAAATGCCGCTTCCCTTTCAACAAATAATTTAAAAGATTTAGAAGCCCAGGCGTTACTTTCAAAAATTAATAAAGATGATTTCTTAGTGTTATTAGATGAAACAGGTCAACAATTAACGTCAGTTGAATTGGCAAACTTTATTTCGCAAAAAGCAATCATTAATGTTCGTTCAATAATTTTTTTAATTGGTGGTGCTTATGGTGTAAGCGATGAAGTAAAACAACGTGCAAATTTTACATGGAGTTTATCAAAGCTTGTTTTTCCGCACATGCTGGTGCGTTTAATTCTTGCAGAACAGGTTTATCGTGCATGCACTATTTTGCGTAATGAAAAATATCATCATCAATGAAAAAATAAAATTCCAAAATTCAAAATGACTATAACCATTACAATTATCATCATCATCATAACGGCTGTTATTTCGTTTCTTGCTTTCAATAATCATGAGTTAATGGATAAGCTGATTTTTTATCCGCCTGATATCGCGAAACGAAAACAATGGTATCGCTTTTTCAGCAACGGTTTAATTCATGCTGATATTGGTCATCTTGCTTTTAATATGATTTCTTTATATTTTTTTGGCGATTTTGTGAATCGTGCTTTCTCACAAATTTTCGGCAGCAGCGGCTCCCTGCTATATTTGGTAATGTATATCTCTGCGTTGGCTATTTGCCTTATTCCAACATACATAAGCAACAAAGAAAATTATTATTACAGAAGTCTTGGCGCATCAGGCGCTGTATCCGCTGTGATTTTTGCAGGTATTCTTTTAGATCCTGCAAACAAGCTTTATATTTTTTTTATTCCCATTGGCATTCCGGGATTCATTTTTGGCCCGCTTTATTTAATTATAAGCGCATATTTGTCTAAAAAAGGAACAAGCCATATAAACCATTCTGCACATATATGGGGTGCATTATATGGCATTGCTTTTTTAATTGTAATGAGTTTTGCTTTGCATACAGGCTTTAATCCATTCGATAATTTTATACAATCTATTCAATCATATTTTAGATAATCAAGTGCATTATTAAATAAGTTTTTTTATTTTTAGTAATGCCATTTACTGCTGCTAATTCTGTAAAGAGTTTTCCATTCGTAAAATTATTTGTTACCCTTACAGCCGGTATAATTCTGCAATGGTATTTTCATCCAAACATAAAATTCACTTTATACCTAACAGCATTTTTATTTTGTCTGCTCATATGTTTTTTATTTCTTTCTGAAGCAAAGAGATTCAATTTAAACTGGTTGCGTGGTTGTTTTGTGCTCCTGCTTTTTACTTGCGCAGGAATGCTGCTTATATGGCGACAAAACATTCAGAATAGTTCTTCATGGTTTGGAAAAATTTATAAGCCCGGCAATATTGTATTAGTAACGTTAGAAGAACCAATTGTTGAAAAAGCAAATTCATACAAAGCGCTGGCTTCAGTGAATGCAGTTTCAATAAATAATCAATGGCATTCAACCAAAGGGAATATTTTATTGTATTTTAAAAAAGACGGCTCGATACCTGCATTGCATTATGGTTCTCAAATTGTTTTCAAAAAAACTTTGCAGGAAATTCAGAACAGCGGAAATCCTGCAGCACTTGATTATAAGCGGTATTGTCTTTTTCAAAATATTACAAACCAGGTCTTTCTTTCACATAATGATTATATAATCTCTTCATCAACCAATAAAAATTTTCTTAAGCAATTTTTATTTGCAACGCGTGATGCTGCATTAAAAACTATGCAGAAAAATATTCATTCACCAAAAGAATTAGGTATTGCAGAAGCATTGCTTATTGGTTACAGAAATGATTTAGATAAAGATTTGGTGCAGGCTTACAGCGATACAGGTGTTGTACATATTATTGCAATCAGCGGTATGCACATCGCTATAATTTATGCAACGCTGATTTGGTTTTTTAAATTCTTTAAATCGTCAAAACTTAAAAAAATTATTGAGCCGATTATTATTCTTGCAGTTATCTGGATGTTCACGTTAATTGCCGGTGCTGCACCATCAATTGCACGAGCTTCTGTAATGTTTACCTGTATTCTTGTTGGAAAATTTATAAATAAAAACGGCAATATTTATAACACACTCGCTGTATCTGCATTTATTCTGCTGGTATATAATCCATTTAATTTATGGGATGTTGGTTTCCAGCTTTCATATGCAGCCGTGTTAAGCATCGTTATATTTTTCAAACCAATAAATAACCTTATTTATATTCAAAATAAATTATTGCGCAAACTTTGGAAGTTAACTTCTGTAACGCTTGCTGCGCAAATATTTGCGGTGCCTATTGTTATTTATCATTTTCATCAATTGCCGTTAATGTTTTTAATTGGCAATTTGATTGCCGTGCCGCTATCGGGTTTTATTTTGTATGCAGAGCTTGCTTTGTTTTGTTTTTCAGGGTGGCATGGTGTGGCTGCTTTTATTGGTTTTACAATTGAATGCTGTATAAAGTTTATGAATGATTTTATACAATATATGGATAGAATGTCTTTTTCTGTTTGGGATGGATTGTATATTTCATTGTGGCAATTGCTTATTCTGTTTGGATTTATAATTTTAGTATGTGTATGGTTGCTTTATAAAAATAAGCGTGCATGTATTTTAGCAATAAGTTTTTTAATTGCATTTTTTATTTTGCGTGATATAAATGTTATTCAACATTCGCAGCAGCAAAAAATTATTGTTTACAATGTACCGCAGCATGCTGCTATTGATTTTATTGGCGGAAATTCCTGTTGCTTTAGCGGTGATTCTTTGGTTATTACAAACGCATTGTTAAGAAATTTTAATTTAAAATTATCAAGAGTTAAAGACAGGATAAGCGTAAATAAAAATGTGTTGTTGCCGCATTTTGATAACATCATTTTAGATTGTAATAATAAAAAGATTTTGGTGCTTGATAAAACTTTAACAACAAGCAATCCATCTAAAATTTCTGTTGATGTAATTATAATTGATGGAAATATTAATAATTCTGTTAGTGAATTAAATGAAATTTTCGATTGTAAAACCTATATCGCAGCAAGCAATATCGCTATGTGGAAATCCACTCAATGGAAAAAAGATTGTGAGCAGTTACATTTGCGCTTTCATTCAGTTGCGCAAAGCGGCGCATCTGTAATAAAAATGTAGCAGCAAACTTTACATCATGCAAAAAAAAATTCAAAGCGCATTAATTTCTGTTTTTTATAAAGATGGATTAGAACCTGTAGTTAAAACACTCGAACAACTCAACGTTAAAATATATTCCACCGGCGGCACACAAAAATTTATTGAAGATTTAAATATAAAATGTGAGGCAGTTGAATCGCTTACAACTTATCCTTCCATTTTAGGCGGGAGGGTTAAAACGCTGCACCCGTCTGTGTTTGGCGGTATTTTGGGCAGGAGAGAAGTGGAGCAGGATGTAAAAGAAATGCAGCAATTTAATATCCCGCAAATTGATTTGGTGATTGTTGATTTGTACCCGTTTGAAGAAGTCTTAGAACAACAAAAGCAAAAAGCCGCTGCATCCGGAGAAGGTTTGGAAGAGTCAGTTATTATTGAAAAGATTGATATTGGCGGACCTTCCATGATTCGCGCCGCAGCGAAAAATTTTAAAAATGTTTTAGTTGTTGCAGCAAAAGAGGATTATAATCCACTAGTTGAATTATTACAAAATAACAATGGCGAAACATCTTTAGAACAGCGCAAAAACTTTGCTGCAAAGGCTTTTGAAGTAGTGATGAATTATGATATAGCCATAAGTAATTACTTTAACGGCGATATTTTTAATCCTTTTCATGAAAAGAAACCTTTGCGTTATGGCGAGAACCCACATCAACATGCATTTTTTTATGGTGATGTGAACAAAACTTTTGATCAATTGCATGGCAAAGAAATTTCTTATAATAATCTTGTTGATATTGATGCTGCAATACAATTAATAAATGAATTTAAAAAATCTGAAATAACATTTGCGATTATTAAGCACACAAATGTTTGTGGTATTGCGCAACGTGAAACCTTGAAAGATAGCTGGGACGTGGCTTTGGCAGGCGATCCCGAAAGCGCATTTGGTGGCGTGCTGGTTGCAAATACTATTGTTAATGCAGAAACTGCAAGTGCGATTAATGAAATATTTTTTGAAGTTTTAATTGCGCCGGGTTTTGACGAAGATGCTTTACAAATTCTCAAAACAAGAAAGAACAGAATCCTTCTTCAACTTAAAACTCAGAGCTCAGAACTTACAGTACAATACAAATCTTTATTGAGTGGTACTTTGCTGCAAGATGTTGACAAAGGGAATTATTCTGAATGGAAAGAAATGGGGGGCAGGCGAACAACTAATGAAGAAAGAGAAGATTTAATTTTTGCCAATCTTGTTTGCAAGCATTTAAAAAGTAATGCTATTGCATTGATAAAAAATAAACAACTTGTTGGTAAAGGTTGCGGACAAACAAGTCGCGTTGATGCTTTGCGGCAAGCAATCGAAAAAGCCAATCAGTTTAAGTTTGATTTAAACGGCGCTGTGCTTGCAAGCGATGCATTTTTCCCCTTTAATGATTGTGTGCAAATAGCACATGCAGTAGGCATACAGGCTTTCATTCAACCCGGTGGTTCAATAAGAGATAAAGATAGTATTGAATATTGTGTGCAACATAATCTCGCAATGGTTATTACGGGTACGCGCCATTTCAGACATTGATGTATGAATGATTTATCACATCCTGTGATTTTATTTGATGGTATTTGCAATCTTTGCAATGCCAGCGTGCAGTATGTGATAAAACATGATAAGAAAAAATTATTTCGTTTTGCATCGCTGCAATCTTCCTTTGGAGAATCTGTATTAAAACAATATAATTTGCCTGTCAATACATTTAACTCGTTTATACTTTTAATTGATAATAAAATTTATACACGTTCAACTGCCGCGTTACTGGTTGCAAAGAAATTATCGGGTTTAATTAAACTGCTCTATGGCTTTATAATTATTCCAAGGTTTATAAGAGATTTCGTTTACGATATCATTGCAAAAAACCGTTACAAATGGTTCGGTAAAAAAGAAGCGTGCTGGGTGCCAACACCGGAATTAAAGAGTTTGTTTTTTGGATAGCACATAATATCGGTCTGACGCTTTGGAAGTGTTTGACCGTGTTGCGAAAGAATCATGAATTATTTTTTGCCATAGGTGTTTTTACATCATGATAAAATAAAAACGTCCAGTTCTCTTCTTTGCCCTGCTGCCACCATTGCCTGCGCAATTCCATCGCCTTTCTTCCATCAAAATCATATTTCGCTACAAACCTGTGTTTCATCTGTTGAATTTGCGGCGCATCATCGGCACCAAAAAATATTTTTTCATTATCTTCTTCAATCCAAAAAACCTGGTGATGCGGGCTGTGTGCACCTGTAACTTTATAATGAATATATTTATCAATCAAGCCTTCATCTTCGTTTAAAAAAACCACCTGTGTATTATTTTCAAGAATTGAAAGTTCTTCCGTCATATACGAGGGGAAACCGGCGTTCATGGCAGCATCAAATTCTTTTTGCTGTGCAAAATATTTTGCATTTTTAAAAGATAAATGATAATGCCCGAGCTTGTCTTTATAACTTATACCGCCTGCATGATCTTTATGTAAATGCGATAATAAAACTTTTGTAACATCATCTGCATTTATATTGTTTGCAGAAAGATTTTGATGCAACTGCATTTCATTTTGTTTCATAAATCCAAGACCTGTATCCAGCAACAAAATATCTTTTTTTGTTATCAGCACAAAAGGTTGAACTTCTACCAAAAGGCTTCCTCTTGCTCTTTCCTGTAATTCATCTTTACTTACATCAAAGGGAATAAAAAGTTTGGTTTTATCAATTGTAAAAACACCTTCTGAAAGCGGAATAATTTTCATGCGTGCAAATTAGAAATAAATAAAAGCAAGCAAACTTTTAAAATTTTTATCGGCATTAAACTTGATGACTTATTTAAAAAATTTATGTACAACGATTATATAACAACACAAAATGAAGCTATCTGCCATTTGTTTTTGCACTGCTGCTATAAAGATGGAAATTTTTCTCACGAAGAAGTTGATAGTGTTTCAGCAAAATTTGTTGATTTGCAGATTCATAAAGATTTAAATTTTAAGGAAGAGTTACAGCATTATAAATCTTATATAAACGATGTAACAAATGAAGATGAATATTTAAATTATATTATCAAACTGATAAATCCTGTACATGATTTGGCACTTTATTCTTATTGTGTTGAATTATGTTTAAGCGATGGATTGCTTTCTGCGGAAGAAGAATCATTATTAAAAAAAATAAGTAACATACTTGATATTGGTGAAGAACAAAGCACAGTAGATAATCTTATCACGCAACGAAAAGCAGTAGAATTGGAAAAGATTTTTTAAGCAGTTGATTGGTTAGCCTTTTGCCGCTGCTCTTTTTTAAATTTCATTTTTGGTGCATACCAATAAAGAAATATTCCGGCAATTATTAAAACGAGTGAAATAATTTCTGCCTGGGTAGGATTTAATCCTAAAAAATGGTATTGTGTATTTACGCGAATGTGTTCAATAAGAAAACGTTCAACGCCATTCATGATTAAATAAACGGCAAACATTCTGCCCGGTATTGTAAACCTTTTTCTTATTGACCATAAAATGCCAAAAAGAATAAGGCATACAACTATTTCATAAAGCGGTGTTGGAAACACGGGCAATGGTAAATGATTGCAATAATAATCCCATGTGCAACCAAACAATGGAACGCCTTCATTATTTACATTGTGCGGATATGAATAGGCAAAAAGCCAGTTAGGTAAATCAAGAAAAGGTTTTACAGAAGCATGCGGCACATTAAGCGAACCAAATTGTGTTAAATAAAAACTAGTGTTTTCTGCCAATGTTCTTGCAAAAGCATCAGGTGTATTTGCAAGTTGTACGCCGCCATTTGCATTAGTAACAAAAGCGCTGTTTATAATTCCCCAATCACCATCACCGGCAACCTGGCAACCTACTCTTCCCCAGCCGTAAGCAAACATTAATGCTGGTGCAATAGCATCCGCAATCTTAATAAAACTGATATTATTTTTTCTGAAATAATACCATAATGCAAGCGAAGCAACAATTAATCCGCCATAAAAAGTAAGCCCGCTGGGTGAAAATAAATTACCAATCGGATCTTTGATAAACCTGTCCCAATTCTCGAGATTGTCAAAAATTTTTGCTCCTGCAAAACCAAATATTGCCGCAATAAGCGTCATATCTCCAACCCTGTCGCTCGGCCAAATTCTTATAATTCTTTTTTCAGGTGCAGGTAATTTTTTCTTATTTTTTTCCCACCATTTTAAACCGGCAAAAAATAGCCCTAATAAAATGCCTGCAGGCAAACTTCCCTGCGAGGAAAAAATAAATTCCTGCGGATCGTTTAATGCACCTTTAATAATAAATACACCTAAAATTTTATAACCTAATAAATATCCAAGAACAAAATTTATAATTAATTCTAAAGGTTTTGCGGGTTCGCCGGCGGTAATGGTTACCTCTTTATAAGTAAAATCACCTAGTGCCTGCTTTCTTTTTAATTCTTTTATTAATAACCATGCGGCGCCAAGAAATGATATTGCCACACAAAAGCCAAATGTGTTTATAATCTTAAGCGCCGGTAAATTCCACCCAAAAAGATCTTTACACAAATAATATAAGTTGGGATACATGCCTGGTTTTTAAAACGTGCAATGATACTAAAAGAATAAACGCCCCTGCTCTCTAAAGAGGAAATATTATGCAGAACTGGGTTTGAATACATTTTGCATAATGTGTTTCTATGCAAAATGTATTCAAAGCTAATTGAAAAAATCAATTATTAAAGCCAACATGACATTGATAAATTGATTTACAGGCCGCATTGTCATTTAATATTGTGTTAAGCTGAATTTATTGCATAAAAATAGCGGTGGTATATGCTTTGTTCAATATATACCAACTATTAAAAAACTCAAAAATTTTATAACAATGACAACTATTGCAAAACGTAATTACAGAAGCCTCGACAACCTGTTTGATGAGTTCTTCAGCCTTCCTTCAGTTTTGGGAAGAGACAACACCTGGAATGTTCCTCCGGTAAACATTCATGAAAACAAAGATGGTTTTCATCTTGAACTGGTTGCTCCCGGTTTAAAGAAGGATGATTTTAAAGTAAATCTTGATAAAGGATTGCTTACAATCAGCTATGAAAAGAAAACTGAAAATGAAAACAGTGATTACAAAACACATCGTCGTGAATTCAGCATTACAAGTTTTAAACGCAGTTTTAATGTAGATGACGTTGTAAACAGCGAAAACATACAGGCAAAATATGAAGATGGTGTTTTGAAACTTTATTTGCCTAAAAAAGAAGAAGTAAAAGCTTTACCAAAAGAAATTAGTATTCAGTAATTTTTTTTCGTAGCAGTTGGTTTTGGTTAACCCTTTCGTTTCTACGAAAGGGTTTTTTATTGCCGTTTATATAAACACGTTTTATGTTTTATCTGCAGTATTTATCTTCATCCAAAATAGAAACTATGTATCGTTTACTTCTTTTTTTTCTGCTAATAACAATTTGCAATTATTCAATTGCGCAAACTTTATATGAACCGAGGGATATTCAATTAGCCTATAAAAATGAAACCCGCTCAAGAGATGGTAACCCCGGAAAAAATTATTGGATAAACCATGCACGTTATACAATTAATATAACTGCAATGCCGCCAGATAGAAATATTACAGGTGATGAAACAATTACCTATTTTAATAACAGCCCCGATACAATTCGCGTACCTTCTATTAAACTTTTTATAAATATTCATAAACCCGGCGCGCCGAGAGATTTTCCTGCACAGCAAGATTATCTTACTTCAGGTGTGCATGTAGATGCAATTACAATAAACGGAACTTCTATTGATACAACACGTGCTTCAAATTCGTTTACAAATTATGCCCTTCGACTTCCTGCGCCATTAATGCCGCATGATTCTTTGCATCTAACTTTTAAATGGCATTATGAAATTTCACTGCAGAGTGGGAGAGAAGGTATGATTGATTCAACAACTTATTTCCTTGCATATTTTTATCCGCGTGTGGCTGTGTTTGATGATTATAACGGTTGGGACAGAATGCAGTTTATGGACAGTCATGAGTTTTACAGTGATTTTAATGATTATGATGTTACGATAAATGTTCCAAAAAATTATATTGTGGTTGGAACAGGAACATTGCAACATCCTGAAACATTATTACAACCAGACATTCTTAGTCGTTATAAGCAATCATTTAATTCTGATGCAACGATAAACATTGTTACAAAAGAAAATCTTGATGCAAAAAATATAACTACACAAAACGCAGTAAATAGCTGGCGCTTTATTGCAAGCAATATTCCTGATATGGCATTTGGTTTAAGTGATCATTTTGTTTGGGATGGGTGCAGCGCTGTTGTTGATGATAAAACAAACAGGAGAGCCGGTGCTTTTGCAATGTACAATGATACTGCTGCAGATTATCATCATGTAGCGCAGTATGCAAGACATTCGTTAGATTGGCTTTCGCACAACTGGCCGGGTGTTCCATATCCTTACGAAAAAGCAACAGTATTCCAGGGTTATGCGGGCATGGAATATCCAATGATGGCAAATGATGAAACTTACAGCGATACATTGTTTTCGCGCTTTGTTGCTGAACATGAAATTGCACATACATATATGCCATTTTATATGGGCATAAATGAAACACGTTATGGCTTTATGGATGAAGGCTGGGCAACAACTTATGAATATCTTATTGGCACTTCAGATATGGGTGAAGAAAAAGCTACAGGATTTTATCAGCAATTCAGAATTGAAGGGATGATTGAAGATATTTCTTCTGATGAACAAATACCAATTGTTACCCCCGGCGACGCTTTAACTGGCAGTGGTTTTGGCAACAATGAATATGGAAAAGCATCCATCGGTTATTTGGCAATGAAAGATTTATTAGGTGATGAACTATTTAAAAAATGTTTGCATGCTTATATGGACAGATGGCATGGTAAACATCCGCTCCCATGGGATTTCTTTTATACGTTTAATAATGTTTCCGAAAAAAATTTAAACTGGTTTTGGAACAGTTGGTTCTTTAGCAATAATTATATAGATATGGATTTAAGTGATGTGAAGAAAAATGGTGGCGGCTATACATTATCAATAAAAAATATTGGCGGAATGCCGGCGCCCGTTGATGTAATTGCGATTTATGAAGATGGTTCAACAGAAAAGTTTCATCAAACACCTGCAATATGGATGAACAATCAAACGCAGGCAACTGTAAACATCACAACAAAAAAGAAAGTGCAAAGCATAAAACTTGATGGGGGTATTTTTATGGATGCTGATACGAGCAATAACTCGTGGCATGAATAATTGGACCGGATAAATAAAAAGCAAGGGAATTGTTTTAGGCAATTCCCTTGCTAATGAAATAATTATTTATCTGCATTGCCACAACACATCAACAAACCAATTCTTCGAATCGTAAAAATGTTCTATTGTTTCAAACCCTGTTAAATCTGCTATTTCATTTATTTGATCGACAGAATATTTTGTTGAAATTTCTGTGTGTATCGTTTCGTTTTCATTAAACTCAATTATCTCTGTATCACCAATGGATACTTTTTGTTTATACTTGCTTACAAGATAACTTTTGCATTCACCGCTTTCAGGATTATATACAGGAAAATGCTTAAAATTTTCAATTGTAAAATCAGCATTCAATTCTCTGTTTATCCTTCTTAATAAATTAAGATTAAATTCACGTGTAATACCTTTCTTATCATTATAAGCATTCAAAATTATTTGCGGGTCTTTCTTTAAATCAAAGCCAATCAGTAAATAATCGCCGGGTTGTAAACAGCTTCTAACTTCTTTACAAAATGAAATGGATTGCCCGTAATTCATATTACCAATATTGCTGCCCATGAATAAAATCAATTTTCTTTTGTGTGAAAATTGATTAGCTTTTTTCAGCATCTCAATATATTCACCATTCAAACCCTTAATGTTTAAGTCACGCACTTTCTTTGGTAAATCTTCCTCAATCAAATCAATAACATGACTTGAAATATCAATAGGAAAAAAAGTAAAGTTTTTATTTCTTCTGGAAACCTGTCGTAATAAATAGACCGATTTACTGCAATCGCCTGCACCTAATTCAATCACATCAAAATTATTTTCTGAAGCAAAAATTGTTGCAACAATGTCTGCAGATTGTGTTTTTAAAATTTCCATTTCACAGTTAGTAAGATAATATTCGTCGCAACCCATTATCTGCTGAAACAGTTCGTCGCCACGCTCATCATAGAAATATTTTGAGTTAAGAAATTTTGGTGATGACCGCAGCCCTTTCATAACATCTTTATAAAAAGCGCTTGTACGCTTTGAAATTGCTGTTGCTTGCATAAGGTTTAATTTAATGATGATGGATTATTTGGCAACACGTATGCCAGTATATTGCCAGCGAAGCGGCGGATGAAAAAAGTTACGATAAGTTATCCTGCTGTGATTTGGAGGTGTTACTTCACTTGCCCCGCGTAACACTTTTTGACTTACCATAAACTTACCATTATATTCACCAATTGCACCGGGTGCTTTTGAAAAACCAGGATAAGGCAGATATGCGCTTTCAGTCCATTCCCAACGTTTACCCCAATTAAATTTTGTCGCTGCCACTTCCCACTCTGCCTCTGTTGGTAAACGCAACCCTTTCCATGATGCATAAGCATAGGCTTCATAAAAACTGATATGACAAACAGGTTCATTCCAATCAATTGGCAACAAGCCATTCAATGTGTAATTCATCCATTCACCATCAATAAAATGCCAATACATCGGCGCATTAATTTGATTTGCTTTTACCCATTCCCAGCCTTCCATGTGCCAATAAACATAATTTTTATAACCGTTTGCATTTATAAACTCTAAATATTCTTTGTTCGTAACAAGCTCAGTTGAAATTGAATAATCATTGAGATAAACTTTGTGGCGATTTAACTCATTATCAAAACAAAAACCTTCACCTTCAAAACCAATTTCATGAATGCCTTCATCAATGTGTATCCATTCATTTTTTATTGGTGCCGAAGATTTTTTTTGTTCATGATACAAAGCCGGAAACAATGGATTATTACCTAAAATATATTTAATATCTGTCGCTAATAATTCCTGGTGTTGTTCTTCATGATTTAATCCAAGCACAATTAAATCTTTCAGCTCATTACTTAAATTATTCCTCAAAAATTTTTCCATCGCATCATCAACATATTTGCGATACTTATAAATTTCTTCAACGGAAGGGCGACTTAAATTACCTCTGTCAGTTCGTATAACTCTTGCGCCTGCGGCTTCATAATAACTATTAAAAACATAATTATAGTTTGAATTAAATTGCTCGTAATTTTCATCGTTTGGTTTCAATACAAACTCTTCCCAAAACCATGTTGTATGACCAAGATGCCATTTAGGTGGACTAACATCAACAACCGGTTGCACAACATAATCTTCAGTTTCAAGATTTGCGCAAATGTTTGTTGAACGATTGCGCACTTGTTTGAATTTTTCAGGTAAAGTCATAAGAAGTACTTTTTTGTGAAGCGTGAATCGTCAAGCACCAATTGAGAATTCAAACTGTTATTATTTCACATCTCGCGTTTGATGTTTCACGAAAATTACTTTTGTTTAACAACATAATTCGTTAGCTCACTTATAGAATGAATATTCAATTCATCACTTTGTTTTCTCCGCATCATTAAAGCATATGCATTATTAAAACCAATTGGTTTTAACCAAACTAAATTATATTTTTTTATGAACTGATTTGAAACATAATTATAAATAGTATCCGGGTTCTGATGCAAACTGTTTATTGTATTTGATGATGCATTCAAAATCGCTAATAATCCTGTGCCTGTATATTCAGGATACATATCAATTTGATTATTTGTTAAAGCATCAAAACAAATCTTTGTTCCGCCCAAACCTGTTTTTGTATCAACATTCAAATCAGTGTAACCTTTAATCAGCATTGAATACATGTTTATCAAAATATATTGTTCACCAAAAATTTTTGAACCTAAACGAATCGTTCCTTTATTGCCGTTGCGTGATTGTTTGTATAAATTGTTTTTAACAAGAAAATTTCTTGCCACTTTTTCCGGCGATTGTTTTAAATAATCAACTTCATAATTTAATTCTGTCATTATTGAATCGTTAATTTTTCCTGCAAGAATATTCAGTACGTTTTCAACTTCAGGATATTTTTGCAACACATCATTTCTTATCAATGGTGCAGCATAATATGGCGGAAATATTTTTTTATCATCATTCAAAACAATCAGATCAAATGCTTTCAAACGCCCGTCTGTACTATACCCGCTGATAACATCAAGTTTTTTTTCATATGCCGCTTTATACATTACCGCATCACTAATAACAACATTTTTTATGTTTAGTTTATAGATTGATTTTAACCCAAGATAACCATCTTGCCTGCCCATAAATTCCGGCGTAAAACCGGCAAGCAATTTATTTTTTTCAAAAGATGGAATTATATAAAAAAAGGATAACAATAAAATAATAAATGGCATCAGCCAAAAAGCTATACGTAATTTTTTAAGCTTAAGTTTTTGAACACGTGATAATAAAAAATCAAAAATAATGGCGAGCAATGCGGCAGGGATTGCACCTGCTAAAATCATGTTTGTGTTGTTGAGTGAAATGCCGCCAAAAATAAATTCTCCCAAACCACCCGCAGCAATGTATGCAGCTAAAGTTGCCACGCCAACATTAATAACGGTTGCTGTTCTTATGCCCGCAAGTATAACGGGAAACGCCAATGGCAATTCAACTTTTGTTAATAC
>JAICKT010000168.1 GCA_025927795.1 Parafilimonas sp.
ATGAGAATTCTGTAACATGGAATAACCAACCTTCAACAACAGTAATTGGAGAAAGCTTGATATCACCTTCAACTAAGCAATGGAATTATAACACATCAGTTGACGTTACTAAAATCGTTAAATCACTTGTAAAAAGTCCTTCAGAAAATTATGGGTTTATGTTATCGCTAACCAATGAAAACATATATCGTTCAATGGGGTTTTATTCTTCTGAATATAATACAGCTGCACAACGTCCAAAACTTATTGTAACTTACAAGTAATTTCATAAAATAAATTTTTCAAAGCCATTCTTACGAGTGGCTTTTTTATTTTATTTAAATGAACAATATTAGTTTTGATTTATGACCGCTGATAACTCTTTTATTGCTGATCAATTTTCGCTTTTGTCTAAGCTGATGGATATTCATGGTGAAAATAGTTTTAAAGCAAAATCATATTCATCTGCTGCATTTACCATTGATAAACTGCCACAACAACTTTCAGAAATACCTGCCGATAAATATGCGTCCATAAAAGGAATCGGCGATTCGGCAGCAAAAAAAATTAATGAAATTTTTGAACGCGGCGAAATTGTTGCACTTACAGAACTCATCAATAAAACACCTGAAGGCATAATGCAGATGCTGAATATAAAAGGCATCGGTCCAAAAAAAATTACTGTTATCTGGAAAGAAATGGGTATTGAAAGCATTGGTGAATTATTATATGCTTGCAACGAAAATCGCCTTACTCTGTATAAAGGTTTTGGAGAAAAAACACAGAAAAGTATCCAGGAATCTATTGAATATTTCCTAAAAAATATAGGCAGTTATTTGTATGCACAGATTGAAGAATTTGCTGTAGCATTTGATGAAAAATTAAAAAAACAATTTACTAAAAATCAATTCCTGCTAACAGGAAATTTTCGCAGACATATAGAAACTATTGACAGGATTGAATGGGTAACTGATATGCCCGAAGCGGCGTTACAATCTTTTTTATTGGAAAATAATTTTGTCACAGAAAAAATTGATACAGAAGAATCCGTTTATAAAGGAACGGAAGAAAATATACAACTAAATTTTCATCATACTAACGTAGAACATATTTATAAAAAATTATTTCTCACTTCTGCAAGTGAACAATTTTTAAATGCGTGGAATAAAAAATTTCCCCTAAATAGTACAAATGATTTTATATCCGAAGAAGTAATTTTAGAAAAAACAAATATTCAATTCATTCCTGCATATTTAAGAGAAACGCCTGGTATAATTGATAAAGCTGTACATAATGATTTGCCTGATGTTATTCAGCTAAAAGATATTACAACCATTATTCATAGCCATTCAAAATGGAGTGATGGAAATAATACAATTGAAGAAATGGCAAATGCCGCTCTAAAAATGGGTTTACAATATTTGGTTATAAGCGACCACTCTAAAACTGCTTTTTATGCAAATGGTTTAACCGAAGAAAGAGTGAAAGCGCAACACGCAGAAATAGATGAGTTAAATGAAAAATTGAAACCATTTAAAATTTTTAAAAGTATAGAAAGTGATATTTTAAATGACGGAAGCTTAGATTACTCAGATGAAGTTTTAAACAGTTTCGATATAGTAATCGCATCTGTTCATTCTAATTTAAAAATGAGTGAAGAAAAAGCGATGATGCGTTTGTTGAATGCAATTAAAAATCCTTTTACTTCAATACTTGGGCATTGCACTGGAAGACTATTATTAAGTCGCGCAGGTTATCCGGTTAATCATACAAAACTTATTAATGCCTGTGCAGAATATAATGTAGTTGTTGAGTTAAATGCAAATCCAAGACGTTTAGATATGGATTGGCGCTATATAGATTATTGCACCGAAAAAAATGTACTTATTTCTATAGACCCTGATGCGCATTCTATAAAAGCATTCAACCATATTAAGTATGGAGTGCTTGCTGCACAAAAAGCGGGTATTACAAAAGAACAAAATCTTAGCAGCCATTCTTTGTCAGAATTCGAAGTCTTTCTTAAAATACAAAGGGAAAAAAGAAATTAAGCAACCTTTAGTTTACTCATTTTACTTTTATCAAATTTCTTGGTTGCATAGTCAAGTGTGAGATGTAATTCTTTTTTATTACTGCCCGGCAATTCAAACATAGCATCGGTAAGTATATGTTCCGAAATACTTCTTAAACCCCTTGCGCCTAATTTAAATTCCAATGCTTTAGTTACCATAAATTCCAAAACATCTTCATCAACGGTAAGCTTTATACCTTCCAGTTCAAACAGGCGTGTGTATTGTTTTATTAAACTGTTTTTAGGTTCGGTTAAAATCAAACGCAAAGTTTCTGCAGTTAAAGGATTTAGATAAGTTACAACCGGCAAACGTCCAAGCAATTCAGGTATCAAACCAAAAGCACGCATATCCTGTGCGTTTACAAATTGTAAAAGATTTTTACGCTGTTGTTCCTGTTCTTCTTTATTTACATTAAAGCCGATTGCATTAGTATTTATTCTGCGTGCGATTACTTTATCAATTCCATCAAAAGCACCACCGCAAATAAATAAAATATTAGTGGTGTTGATTTTTATCATTTTTTGCTCGGGATGTTTTCTGCCGCCTTGCGGTGGCACCAACACTTCAGTTCCTTCAAGCATTTTTAATAAACCCTGTTGCACACCTTCGCCGCTTACATCTCTTGTTATAGATGGGTTGTCACCTTTGCGCGCAATTTTATCAATCTCATCTATAAAAACAATTCCTTTTTCTGCAGCAGCAACATCGTAATTACATGCCTGCAATAAACGCGTTAACATGCTTTCCACATCTTCACCAACATAACCTGCTTCAGTGAAAACAGTAGCATCCACAATTGCAAAAGGCACGTTTAAAAGTTTGGCAATTGTTTTTGCAAGTAAAGTTTTTCCTGTTCCTGTTTCGCCAACCATGATGATATTGCTTTTTTCAATTTCAACATCATCTGTTTGTTGCTTGCGGGTAATTCTTTTGTAATGATTATAAACGGCAACAGAAAGAATTTTCTTTGCATCCTCCTGCCCTATCACATATTGATCAAGATAATTTTTTATTTCGATAGGCTTACGGATATTGAATTTATATTGCGTAGTAAGATTTTCATCTCTTACCTGCAATTCCTGCATTATAATTTCCTGGGCATGCTCAATGCAATTCTCACAAATATGCCCTTCCTGACCGGCGATAAGAATTTTAACCTCATCGCGGCTGCGACCACAAAATGAACAATGAAGATTTGTTTGTTTAGGCATTCTACTAAAATAATTTTATTGCTTGCAATACAAATATAAACCTTAAAATATTTGCATTCAATCTATTAATATTTTCTAATATACAAATCAGATTTTTTCAACAATAGTATCCACAATACCATATTCTACTGCCTCTTTGGCATCCATCCAGTAATCACGATCAAAATCTTTTAATATGCGCTCATAACTTTTGCCTGTATTATCTGCAAGAATTTGCGCGCTTATTTCTTTTGTACGCTGCATTTGCTTTGCATGAATTTCTATATCAGCGCTTGTTGCCTGAAAATATCCGCCGATGCTTGGTTGGTGTATCATCACTTCACCGTGCGGATAAATTAATCTTTTCCCTTTCACACCACCGCTTAATAATATTGAACCCATACTTGCTGCAAGCCCCATACAAATTGTAACAACAGGCGATTGCATCATACGCATTGTATCATAAATTACCATACCGCTTGTTACAACACCACCGGGACTATTAATATAAAACTTTATTTCGAGCCCGGGCTTATCTGCATCAAGCAATAACAGTTTACTTACAACATCGCGTGCAGATTTATCTTCAACAGCGCCCCATAAATACACAGCTCTTTTTTTCAAAAAAAGCTGCTCCATTTTCTTCATTAAGTATGGAGATTGTTCCGGCTTATCTTCTTTCGGCTGTTCTTCTTCGTCATCATTTATCGGGTCTAATGCATATCTTAAGTCAATCATAATTCTTTGTTTGTAGTTTATTTTTATTATTTTCTACTTAGTATTTTTATTTCTTGCTTTTACGCGGATTGGTTACCAACACTTCATCAACTACTCCATAAGCTTTGCTTTCATCAGCATTCATCCAGAAATCGCGATCGCAATCTGCTTCAACTCTTTCAAGCTCTTTTTCTGTATGATGCGCAATTATTGCATATAGCTCATGTTTTATTTTTCTTATTTCTTTTGCGGTGATTTCAATATCCGTTGCTTGTCCGCCAATAGAACCAAACGGTTGGTGCAACATAATGCGGCTGTGTTTTAATGCGCTTCTTTTTCCTTTAACACCTGCACACATTAAAATGGCCGCCATGCTTGCTGCAATACCTGTGCATATAGTAGAAACATCAGGGCTTACAAATTGCATGGTATCATAAATTCCCAAACCTGCATAAACACTTCCGCCGGGGCTATTAATATACATTTGAATGTCGCGTGTTCTGTCTGTGCTGTCTAAAAATAATAACTGCGCTGTAACAATGTTAGCAACATAATCATCAACGGGCTCGCCGAGAAATATAATCCTGTCCATCATAAGCCGGCTGAAAACATCCATGCTTGCCACATTTAACGGGCGTTCTTCAATTATATAAGGTGTAAGATTTGTAATACTGTGTTGTTTGTAACCGTATAAAGTATTTGAGTTTATACCTCTGTGCTTTACGGCGTATTTTTCAAATTCCTTTCCAAAATCCATATTAATAATTTTAATTTTTGGGGATGAAGATAATAGAAACCTGTAACTTTTATAATGAGTAATTGTTAACGCTAAGCCTTGAGATAAATGCGCTTGATTTAGCCTCAAAGATTATTGTATAATTGAACCACTAAAAAAACAAATACCGTGCAAAGCAAATATTAAGACAAAAGGACAGAAACAAAATTTTTGCTAATCTATTTGTTTCAACATTTTAATAGAGCAACCAAAATGGCAAGCATTGCCCAATCGCTGTTGAATTAGTTTGAAACCATATTTTTTATACATGATAATTGCCTTAGTTAACTCAGGCATACTTTCAAGATAAATATGTGTGAAGCCATGAGCTTTTGCGAAATCAAAGCATTTATTAATTAAAGCTCTTCCAATTCCGTAATTACGTGCATGAGGCAATAAATACATTTTTACGAGTTCACAATAATTTTCCGGTAACCCTTCTGTTGTATAAATACCACAGCCTCCAACAATTTCATCATCAATCATCGCTACATAATATATTGTATCAGGTTTTTGAAAAAGCCGGAAAAGATTATCTGTTGATTCATCATAATAAACAGTGCCGGGATGATTAGCTTTAAATTCTTCTAACACATTTCTTATTATGGATGCGAGCTTTGCGTTATCGTCTGTTTGTATTTCGCGAATGGTGAAATTCATTAATGCAAATTAAGAAAGGAGCAGTATTTACGATTAACCATTAATTTGTCAGTTTACAATTAAAACAGGAATATTTAATTTATGACGAACCTGATTTACCGTTTCACCATATATAACATCTTTAATGCCCCGATGATGATGCGCACCCATAACTAACATGTCTGCTTCAGCAGTTTTTACAATGCGTACAATTTCATTAACCCGATCCTGGTAACCCAATTGCGTTTGAACTTTATAACCCATCTGTGTTATCTGCAAAGCAAGCTTTTCAAGTCTCTCTTTATCTTTTCTTGTTTCAATATCATCCGTTGAAGCTCCTGAAAAGCTTGCTGAAACTGTTTCTACAATATGCAATAAAATATATGTTGCTTTACTATTGCCTTGCTTCAATGCGTGTGCAATTAGTTTTTCATCCAAAATTTTAAAATCTAATGCCACAGCAATTTTCTTAAAAGGCTCTATAGTAAGATTGGTTAGTTGTGGAATTTCGCCATGTATACTTTCAGTTTGTTTTTGTTTACGTTTTGAATAGAACGGAAAAATCGTCATTATAATAAATAACCATGCAAAAAATAATGCAGCAATACTAATAAGAATTTTAAGAAACAAGTGTCCCTCATTTATGTACACGCCAGTCATTTCATTAATTACCATTCTTACATTTAAAAAAACAAGAATAGCTGCAACAAACCATGCGATAATTTTTGTGTGAAGCCTTATGGCAAACTGGCCCATCGTTTGTTTGTTGCTTACAAAATGTATTAAAGGTATTACAGCATAACCCAATTGAAGACTTAATAAAACCTGGCTTAATATAAGCAGACTATCAACCTGAGATTCTCCATAAACAGAAATTACAATTACAGCAGGAATTATGGCGAGTAATCGTGTAATTAATCTTCTTAGCCATGGGTTAATACGCAGATGAAGATAACCTTCCATTACTACCTGCCCGGCTAAAGTGCCTGTTACAGTTGAGCTTTGCCCCGATGCAATTAATGCAACTGCAAATAAAATTGGAGCGAGAGTGCCGAGCATTGGTTTTAATAAGCGGTGTGCATCTTCAATTCTTGCAACAGAAGATTCTCCATGATAAAAAAATACTGCGGCTGCAAGAATTAATATTCCTGCATTTACAAAAAAGGCTGCGTTTAGTGCAATCGTGCTGTCAATTAAATTATACTTGATTGCTTTTTTAATTCCATGTTGATTTTTACGAATCTTTCTTGTTTGCACAAGTGCAGAATGCAGGTATAAATTATGCGGCATAACGGTTGCACCAATAATTCCTACTGCTATATATAATGCCTGGCTGTTTAATGCTGTTGGAATAAATCCTGTTGCTATTCCTTTTATATCAGGCTTTGCTAAAAAAATTTCAATTATAAATGATAAGCCAATAATTAAAACCAATGCGATAATAAAAGACTCCATGGCACGCATGCCTTTTTTCTGCAGGTAAAAAAGTAAGAATGTATCAAGCACAGTTATAGCTACGCCATAAACTAATGGCAAACCAGTAAGTAATTGTATGCCTAATGCCATACCTAAAACTTCTGCAAGATCACAGGCAGCAATGGCAAATTCTGCAAGCACGTACAAACAAAAATTTGTAAAGCGCGGATATGCCTCGCGATTTGCCTGTGCCAAATCCTTTCTTGTAACAATGCCGAGTCTTGCGCTTAAAGATTGTAACAACAAAGCCATCAGGTTACTCATCAGCAAAACCCAAATCAATTTATAACCAAACTGTGCGCCGCCCTGTAAATCTGTTGCCCAGTTGCCGGGATCCATATAACCAACGCTCACCAAATATGCAGGACCGAGATATGGCAAAATTTTTCTTAAGCCTTTGCGGGATTTTGTTGTATCTATTGTTTCGTGAACGTTGCCTAAAGAATTTCTTACATCAATATCCATTTTATAAAGGATTTACCTGGATGGCATTTGCCACCTGTTCGCTTACATGAAAAGATTGTTTGTTTTTAATTTTTACTTCGAGTGAATTATCAAAATTTAATTTTTGCTTCACCTCTACTTTAGTTCCGATATGCATATCGCGGTTACTTAAAAATGCAAGTAAATCACTCGACTGATTTTGTACGGAAGTAATAATTGCTGCTGTATTTAAAGGCAGGTTAATCAGAGGCATTTGTTGCTGATAATTTATTTTTCCATTGCCATCAGGAATGGGATCTCCATGCGGATCAAACTTGGGATAACCAAGAAAAGCATCCAGTTTATCAACCAGTTTACGACTTATAACATGCTCAAGCTGCTCGGCAACATCATGTACTTCATCCCAGTTAAACTGTAATTGGTTCACTAAAAAATATTCCCACAACCTGTGCCGGCGAATAATATTTAAAGCAGCCTTATTTCCTTCTTTACTTAATCTGAAACCTTTGTACGGATTATAATTAAGGAGATTTTTTAGCTGCAATTTTTTAAGCATGTCGGTAACAGAAGCAGGTTTTGTTTTGATATGATCTGCCAATGCATTCGTAGTTACACTTTCAGCATCTTGCTGCAAATGATAAATGGACTTTATATAATTCTCTTCTGCAACGGAAAGATTAGGCGACACGTAATTTATTTTTAGACAAACCTAAAAAAAATTTCTGATATTTCATTTTTTAAAAATTATTTTTAACAAAAAAGGAGTTCATGAAGAGTATTTTTACAACTTGTGCAATAGTGATATTATTTTTTTCGTGTAAGAGCTCTAACAAAGAGAGCAAGCCTTTAACCACAACAGATTTTATAAAACTTTATTCAACACTTAGTTTGCCCGCAAACATTACAGATTCTGGCTTGGAAAATTTTGGAGATACTGCAACAATAAATAATTCGGTTTTCACAGAGTTTATTCCTGATTCAGCTTTGCAAAATGTTTTGTCCGGAAGCGTTTCAAAATACATTATTCATCCCGCAGGAATTATTGATTTGAAAACAATTGATTACCTCGTTACAAAATTTACATCTGGTAAAACAATTAAACTTGTTGTGTTTGTGCTTGATGATAAACATCATTATAAAAATTCTTTACTATTGCTAAACAATCAAAACAGTGATGGTTACCGTTACAGCCTCTCTGTTACCAATGAACCTACATTTATTATTAGAAAAGAAAAAACAGACGCAGATAATAAAATTTTATATAGCAGAAATGGTTATGCGTTTAATGAATCTGTAAATATTTTTACAGAAGTAATGAATGATTCAAATGCTAAAAAAGTAAATGACATAATTAATCCGATTGACACACTTGCTAAATTTAATAAGTATAGCGGCGATTATATTACAGATAAAAAAGATTTTATTTCTGTTCGGGATGGTAAGAACTCACTCACATACATTTTTTTTATTCACTTCGAAAAAAATAAAGCTGCCTGCATTGGCGAATTAAAAGGAGAAATGAGTTTAGTTAATGAAACGAATGCTGTTTACCAGGAAAGCGGAGACCCGTGTGTTATCAACTTTAAGTTTACTGCCAACAGTATTAAAGTAAAAGAAGAAGGCAACTGCGGAAATTATCGCGGCATTAATTGCCCATTCGATTTTACTTTTAAAAAGAAAAAATTAAATAAAACGAAAACCGGTTAGCAAATTCGCCTTTATAAAAACAGCATTCACGAAATTAAATTAGCATGTTAACGTTATATGTATTGTGTACAAAATACATTAAAATTTAAGCATTATATTGCGCATTTTACAAAACCAGCAGCAATGGATTTTAAAAATTTTCAGGTTCCTTATTCGTTAGATAATCGCTACACAAAAAAGGTTGCCTATTTTTCGATGGAGTATGCAATTCACCAGCCATTAAAAATTTACAGTGGCGGTTTAGGATTTCTTTCCGGTTCGCATTTACGCAGTGCTTATGAGTTAAAACAAAATCTTATTGGCATTGGTATTTTATGGAAATATGG
>JAICKT010000665.1 GCA_025927795.1 Parafilimonas sp.
AAATCTTTAAAATAATCATACTTTTTTAAAGCGCTTAGAAGCGAAACAAAATCATAATTCACAGGAACAAAAAAATGTGTAACATTTCTGCAACCCATTCCAAAATATTGCTGCACATCATCTGCTAAAAATTCTAATTGATTTTGGCTTTCATCACCATTTAATATCGCCACAGATGTTCTGTTTCGCCGGATAATGTTTGGATATTTCCCAAAATAGTATTCAAAATAACGGCTGCTGTTGTTACTGCCTGTTGCAATGTAAGCATCACAATTATTCAAATTTTCGGCAAAAACTATATATTGCTCTGCTTCATTCTTCCACTCAAAAATTTTTTTTGCAATATGTTTTATCAGCACTTCATCTTTTGATGAGGTTTTTATAATTGCTTTATGTCCGCAAATAAAAACACATAAAAAATCATGAAACCCAACCAGCGGAATATTTCCTGCCATGATAATTCCAACACCTTTTGGATGCTCAAGATTTGTGTTTAACTGATATTGATTAACCCACGCTTCAAGCAAATCTTTTTTCAAAAAATTTTCAACAATGTTTTTTATTGATAAATCAACAAATTCATTTGTAAACCATGCATTTTGCAATCTTGCCTTTTCTATTACTAATTGCAATTCCGCATCACCAGCTAATAAATAATCACCAAGCCTTACTAATAAATTAATCCTGTCTTTTATATTCATTACTTACTTCTTGAATGGTTGCAAAAATATAAATTGAATATAGAGTTGTAATAATTAAAGTTTACTTTAAGCTTCGAGGATATAAACCAATGCGCAGCAAGTAGAATGGTTAAAAGTCATTAATCTGAGGAGATATAAAAAAGAATGCCATGTTTTATCATGGCATTCAGAAATTGCGTTATGCGATTTTTTATTGTTTAATAATCTTTGCTGTTTGTACAGTTTTACCCTGTAGCACCTGAACAAAATAAACACCTGAAATAAACCTTGCGCCAAACTGATAAGTTTGATTTGCTGCACCTTTAGTTTGATATACTTGTTTACCAATAAGGTTTGTAACAACAACAGTTACATCTTCTTTGCTTCCACTTTCAATCTTTAACTTATAATCTGTGCCAGATACACTTGGGTTGTTCAGCACACTTATATGCAATGATTGTTGTGATGAAGGAAGTGTTGTAGCTATTGCCTTACTTGTTTTGCTATTGTTGTGTATAACTATAGAACCACCACCAAGCGAAGTTGCTGGATCTCCATTTTCGTCAACCCCATAGTTATTGTCATATACAACATTGCTGGTACTCATATCCCATATCTTGATTCTGAACTTATCCACTCCTGTTCCGCTTAACCCTCCATCGATTCCGGAAACCATGAATCCGTAATTACCGCTTCCGTTAATCGTGCCCGTTCCTTTGAATATTGCTTTAGCGCCTGCAATCACTAATGAGCCGGTACTATAGCTTGAACTCTTGAAGTCAAGATTTCCTTCCTGGAACTGGAATTGCGTGTTTCCATCTACGGCATTGCTGCCTTTCTTGTATTGAGCATTAAACCCAAAGTTTGCCTTGCC
>JAICKT010000577.1 GCA_025927795.1 Parafilimonas sp.
GCGGCGGGAATTAAAATATCACAATCCATTTCCAGTGCATCACTATTTTTCTCAAAATTTTTTGCTCTGGGAAAATCAAGAATAGAGCCGGTTTTATTACGGTGCAGCCACACTTTATCTACATCCAGCCCTTCCTGGCTCCATATAGAACCTTCAAATTCTGCTAATCCAACAATTATAGCACCGGCCTGTTGAAAAAATAAAGCAGTATGATAGCCAACATTTCCCAGGCCCTGAATGCAAACGCGTTTCCCTTTAACGCCTGTAGAAAATCCAAGCTTGTTCATAACAGAAGGCATATTGCATACTTCACTTAAGCCATAAAATACACCCAATCCAGTTGCTTCTTTTCTGCCCCGAACTCCGCCCTGGGTTACAGGTTTTCCTGTTACGCAACCTGCGGCATCAATCTCGCCGGGATGCATGGCTGAATAAGTATCCAGTATCCACGCCATTTCTCTTTCTCCTGTTCCATAATCGGGCGCCGGAACATCAATTCCCGGCCCGATAAAATTTTTCTTAATCAATTCTGCAGTATACCTGCGGGTAATTTTTTCTAATTCGTAGGGAGTATAACCACGCGGACTGATTTTTATACCACCTTTTGCCCCGCCAAAAGGTACGTTTACAATTGCGCACTTATAGGTCATTAATGCGGCGAGTGCCATTACCTCATCCTGGTTTACGGCAAGGCTAAAACGAATACCACCTTTGCAGGGTGTTTTATGATGCGAATGTTGAACGCGGTAAGCCTCAATGGTAACTATTTCTCCTGATTCCCTTTTTATAGGAAACCGCATTTGATAGACGCTGTTGCACTGCTTTATTTGTTGCAGAATACCAGGATCCCAATTGGTGAAAATAGCAGCTTTATCAAAACTTCTCTCTACGTTTTGAAAAAAACTATATGGCACCGGCGAAGACATAAGATGTAATTTGAGTTATTAATTTGAAATATAAAGCTTAAGAAGTTCTTTCCTTCTTAGAAACTTTTATATCAATTCTTATCAGGTACAAAAATAGAACCACAAGAATAGTAACACATACAGCCATTACCACGTAAATTTTATCATGGCTTCTCATAACAGAATCCAGGTTTGTTCCTGAAGAATCGTCTACATTCTGCGCAAATAATAACATACTCAAAAAAGAAAATATAACGAACAACCCTAGACGCTTATATAAGTACTTTCTATTCATTAATTAAATTTTTATTAGCCAGCAGGCCCAGTCTTATTTTAAGATTACTAATCCATATTCCAAGCAGTGTCCAGCCAAAAACTGCGGGCCAGAAAACCATTTCCATTGTTGCATCAAGATTGCTGCCGCCCAATGCAGGGTTACCACCGCCTTTGGCTCCTTCCATTCCGCCGGGATGAAGTGATTGAACAAGCCGCGGCAAGATCATAATTAATGGTATATATATAAAGTATGCAAAAATATTATAAACAGCGCTTATCCTGGCTCTTTTATCAATATCATTCATAGAGCTGCGCAGCACAAGGTAGGCGAAGTAAATAAGTACAGCAATAGCTGCTGCTATTTGCTTAGGATCGTTACTCCACGCTTCGCCCCAGGTATAAGCGGCCCAAATAGAACCGGTAGCTAATCCTAAAATACCGAATACAATTCCTGTTTTTGCAAATTCGCCAGCGAAAATATCATATTTAATATTTTGGGTGCGCAGGTATGCAATAGAATATCCAAGAGAAAGAGTAAGCAAGGCTATTTGGCCAAACCACATTGGTATATGAAAGAAAAAATTCCTTGCAGTTTGATGCAGATTACCAATAATAGGGATTTTAATCAAAAAACCAGCAGTGAAAGTTATTAAGAGAAATATAATACAAAGTATTTTCCACCACTTGAATGTCATCCGGATTTTTTAATTTATGATTAAATAGCAATCGATTGGCAAAATTATGCAAACTTCTTCATAAACTTTTTCGCACTTAATTATTCTTTCTAAGGAATCTCTTTTATTTAAATCCGATAGCAGGCATATAGTTCATTTGTTGAACAAGACAACAATTTTGTCATTCTAGTATGCTAAAAATCCTTTGGTGGTAGAAAAAATTTGCTTTCAACCATCTACAATTTATGTTGTAAGTTCAACATGTCTGGTTTGACTTTGCTTCTA
>JAICKT010000179.1 GCA_025927795.1 Parafilimonas sp.
AATACAATAAAAAAGCGCCTGCAGAATATACAAATGGAAATTATGATTATCGAAATTTATTAAAGCGCGATGATGTGGATGCGGTAATAATAGCATCGCCGTGGGAATGGCATATACAACAGGCAATTGATGCAATGCATGCCGGAAAACGTGTTGGTGTGGAAGTATGTGGTGCAATAAAACTGCAGGATTGTTTTGATGTAGTTAAAGTACAAGAGCAAACAAAAATTCCTTTAATGATGATGGAAAATGTTTGTTACCGAAGAGATGTAATGGCGGTTATGAATATGGTGCAAAAAGGAATGTTTGGCGAACTTTTGCATTTGCAGGGCGGATATGAACACGATCTGCGCGGCGTATTATTTAACGATGGTAAAACACCTTACGACAGCGGCGTTGAATTTGGGGCAAAAGGTTACAGTGAAGCTAAATGGAGAACCAATCATTATGTTACGCGCAATGCAGAATTGTATCCAACACATGGGCTTGGCCCGGTTGCAACCATGATAAATATTAATCGGGGCAATCGCTTAACTGCGCTTTCATCTGTATCAACAAAAGCAAAAGGCTTGCATCGCTATATTGTAAATTATCCGGGTTCGGGCGGAGAAAATAATCCAAACGCAAAAGTTAAGTTTAAAGAAGGTGATATTGTTTCAACACAAATACAAACTGCAAACGGAGAAACGATTTTATTAACGCATGACACTTCATCTCCGCGCCCTTATAATCTTGGCTTTCGTGTGCAGGGCACAAATGGTTTGTGGATTGATCATAGCGCCGGTGAACCCGATGCAGGACTAATTTATTTTGAAGATAAAAGCCCTAAAAAACATACATGGGAAAATACGAAGAAATATATGGATGAATACGATCATCCTTTGTGGAAACATTATTCAAAAGATGCAGAAGGAGCAGGGCATGGAGGCATGGATTTTTTTGTTGATAACGCTTTTATAGAATGTGTAAAACGCAATGCAGATTTTCCTTTAGATGTTTATGATTTGGCAACGTGGTATTCTATAACACCGTTAAGTGAAAAATCAATTGCAGAAGGCGGAACGTTACAGCATATTCCTGATTTTACAAATGGTGCATGGCAAAACAGGAAACCAGTTTTTGCTTTAAGCGATGAATTTTAAGTGTGATCGTCAAACGTGAATCGTAAATCAATTTTAAAATTTGTGAATTTAAAATTCTAAAATCTTTAGATACCCATTTTAATTAGTATGCCAATACCAATAAGCGATCTTATTTGCAAACGTGGTGAGTTGTGATTGGGTCCAAATACTTTTGCATCATCATCATAAATCATATCAACGCTCCATGTGGCGGTAATTATTTTTCCGAGCTTTGCTAAAAAAAGATTTGTCAGGTATAAATCTACATCCTCGGGGTTATGTTCATAGTTTGAAAACAAATCAATTCTTCCGGTATAGGTAATTAGCTTATTAATTTTTGAATTTAACATGATTGTACCAAATGCACCTAATTGATTTAAGGAATGGGTTCCGGAATCAACGCCGTAGGCACCGATTTTTGAAAGAGTAGGATTAAGAACAATTACCCATCTTGATGTAATAGGTGAAAGAAAAATAGAAAGATTTTTTAACGGCCGATAATCAATACCAGGACTTAATAAAACATATCCGGGCGAAAAGCTGGTTGATGAAAAAATGGGTGTATTTGGTAAGGGATAAGTATAACCATCAAAAAACTGGGTACGCAAATCAAATAAGGCCGACAGCGATACATGTTTACTTACACCATAACCATATTTCGAATAAAAATCAAATCTGTCATCATTTTTTCTTGAACCTAAACTTGTGGTATTAATATATCCTAAATTAAAATCAACATTATTATCCCATGTTATGTTTCCGTTTTTATAAAACGCATGACCATTTGTATAGAGATTAAGTGATAAAGAAAAGTCATCACCACCTGCAGCCCAATTTTTTAAAGAACCTTCGGCAGCATTTAAACTAAACAAACCGCCTTTAATCCATTTACTTTTCCTGAGCGAATCTGGCACTGAAGGCACTGCAATAGGTACAGGCCGTATCGCTTCTGTTTTTAAAATTTCAATCGTTGAATCCTGGGCAACAGCATAAATTGACAACAACAAAGCAGCGATCGAAAAAACTATTTTCATCATTTGTGCGATTGCTACAAAGATGTAACAATCAAAAAAGAATTATGATAAAAAAATCTTAAGAAATACAGCAAGATTACTAACAACTGTTTTTGTTTTTTAAAACTTAACTAATAAACCTGCACCAAATAAAGATTGCAATTGCAATGCAGCCGCATTTTCATTCGGCCCAAATTGTCTTACATCATCATCATATATTAAAGTAAGACTGTAAGTAACAGCTAATGCATTAGAAATTTTTACAGCGAAAAGATTGGTCATATAAAAATCAACATTCTGCGGATTGTGTTTATAATTTGAAAATAAATCAATCCTGCCTTTGTACGAAACAGTTTTTGTAAAGTTTGCTGTGTAATTAAACGAAGCATAAGCGCCAAACTGAAAATCATGTTTTTCTCCTGCCGTAACACCATATAAAGTTGAGAGCGCAGTATCTTTTACAATAACCCATCTTGCAGTTGCAGGTGAAATAAAAATAGAAAAATTAGAAACAGGATGATAATCAAAACCAGGGCTTAATAAAACATATGCTGGTGCAAAAAAGTTTGAAGTATAAATTTTTGTGTTGGCATCAGGATATGCATAACCTTTAAAAAGCTGCGATTTTAGATCAGCCAGCAAACCAATATTCCATTTTGAATTTAATGCATAACCATATTTAGATGTAATATCAAAACGGTCATCACTTTTGCGCGTACCTAAACTTGTTGTTCTTAAGTAACCTAAATTAAAATCAAAATTATTATCCCAACTGTTCTTATCTTTTTTATAAAAAGCATGCAGGTTAATAAATGCGTTTGCTGATAATGAAAATTTATCACCACCTGCAGCCCAGTTGCTTAAAGAACCTTGTGAAAGATTTAAGCTGATAAGCCCGCCTGTTTTCCATATTTTAGGAATAGTATCGTTTGGATCTTTTGTGATGGTTTTGCCGGCTTCTGTTTGCAGATTTTTTACTGTTGCATCTTGTGCAATTAAAAATGCCGGTATTAAAAAATACAGGCATGTGAATATTTTTTTCATAGTAGTTTTTACTTACAAAATAAACCAAAGTTCTTTTATACATGAATTATTTTGTTTTTGATTAATAGTTTAAAACAATTAAATGGCAATTATAAAAACTGAAAATATTGTGTGTTTCTTTGCTGCATGAGCGAAAGGATACATTACAATAATTGCCCTGTTTGTAACAGCACAAATATTGCTGCTGCGTTACAGGCAAAAGATAATACAGTAAGCAAAGAATTATTTACAATATGGCAATGCGGTAACTGTACTTTACGGTTTACACAGAATGTACCAGATGAAAATAATATTAGTGCTTATTATCAATCGTCAGATTATATTTCGCATTCAAACACAAACAAAGGTTTTATTAATAAATTGTATCACGCAGTTCGTTCAGTAACATTAAACTCAAAAAAAAATCTTGTTGAAAAATATGCAGGTAAAAGACAAGGCAATTTGTTAGATATTGGTGCCGGCACCGGCGCATTCGCTGCAACTATGCAAAAAGCAAAATGGAATGTTACCGCATTAGAACCTGATGCAACCGCAAGAGCAAATGCAAAAAAGGATTTTAATATAACACTTCAACCTTCTGAAAATTTATTTGATTTAGAAGATGGATCTTTTGATGTGATAACCTTATGGCATGTTTTAGAGCATGTGCACGACCTTCATAACTACATGAATAAATTTTATTCTTTGTTGAAAGAAGATGGTGTTTTAATAATCGCAGTTCCCAATTACACGAGTTACGATGCGAATGAATATGAAAGCGCGTGGGCTGCTTATGATGTGCCGCGGCACTTATATCATTTCTCACCAAAAAGTATGAAGACACTTTTAGAAAAACATAACTTCAAACTAAAAAAATATAAACCAATGTGGTTTGACAGTTATTACATCAGCTTATTGAGCGAAAAATATCTTACCGGTAAAAGCAATCCTTTAAAAGCTTTTATCAGCGGTTCAATTTCCAACCTGCACGCATTAAAAAGCAAACGAAAAAGCAGTTCAATAATTTATATCGCTCAAAAATAAATTTGGCATTGTATCTGCCATGTGATAGAGCAATAACAAACCTTGTTAGCGAAATAATTTATCTAAAACCTTTTGATTGGAAGCGAAAAGAATTGCGCGTAGAATTTTAAAAATTTTTGCCTGGATAATTGGAGTAATTATTTTTTTGGTTCTGCTTGTATATATTTTAATCCAAATACCCGGCGTACAGAATTTTGCAAAAAATAAAGTTGTTTCTTACCTGCAGAATAAAATAAAAACTAAAGTTGCCATTGGTAAATTAAGTCTTGATTTTCCTAAACGGCTGGTACTTGAAAATGTTTATTTCGAAGATCAGAAAAAAGATACATTATTATATGGCGGCAAACTGCGTGTTGATATTTCTTTGTTTAAATTAATAAGCAATGAAGTTGATGTTCAGTATATAGAGCTGGACGATATGAAAGCGAATATTTATCGCATCAGTCCGGATACAAGTTTTAATTACGATTATATTGTAAAAGCTTTTGCAAGCGAACAAACAAAACCTGCTACGCCTGCTGATACAACCAACCCGATGAAATTCAACATCGGCAAAATTGTTTTAAACAGAATTACTGCAAAGTTTAAAGATGATGAAACCGGCAGCGACGTTTATTTTTATCTCGGCAATTTTCAAACGCAGATAAAAACTTTCGACCCAACACATCTTATTTATAATATTCCAAATATTGAAGTTTCTGATATTAATTCCCGTATTTATCAATACAAACCATTAATTAAAAATAAGGATAGCACTGCTCCGGTTGCATCGCCCGCAGAAGCTGCATCAATGCCCCAATTACAATTAGGCAGCATAAATTTTAAACGCATTGCATTTGATTATAAAAATGATATTTCGGCATTGGCTGCCAGTTTAAATATTGGGGATTTCAGTACCCATCCGGATAATATAGATTTAAAAAATCTTGCCATTAGTTTAAAAGATATTACGCTGAACAATACAGTTACAAAAGTTACTTTAGGAAAATCGCAGGAAGCAAAAGCAACCAAAGATGTTGTGGCTGCAAAAACAGACAGCCAGTTAAACAATCCATGGAAATTTCAATTGGCAAATATTAATTTTAATAATAACGAACTGCAATATGATGATAACAATGTGCCGCACATTGCAGAAGGTTTTGATGCAAGCCACCTGCATATTAAAAATTTTGTTTTAAGCGGAAATGATTTATTATTTACACCAACTGTTTACAGCGGCAACATAAACCAGCTTGCATTTAATGAGCAGAGCGGTTTGAATATTCAAAAATTTCACACACAGTTTTTTTATAGCGATACCGGTGCTTCATTAAAAAATTTATTGCTGCAAACAGATGCAACTGTTTTGCAAAACCAGGTGATTGTAAAATATCCTTCAATAGAAGCTGCATCAAAAAATATCGGCGAAGTTTATGTTGATGCAAATTTGAATAATTCAAGAATTGGTGTAAAAGATATCATTGCTTTTCTGCCCACTTACAAAAAAAATTTACAGGCATATAAAGTTTCCGTTATAAAAGTAAATGCACAGGCAAAAGGTTATTTAAAAGATTTATCAATTCCAGTTTTTGAAGTAAGTGGCTTTGGAGATACATATGTAAAACTGTCTGCGCATTTAAAAGGTTTGCCCGATACAAAGCGTGCATATTATGATGTAACGATCAATCAGTTCACATCAACCAAAAAAGATATTTTGAGTGTTACACCGCCAAACACAATTCCATCAAATGTAAATCTGCCAGACAGGTTTGCGCTCTCAGGGTTTTTTAAAGGTGGCATGAATGCATTTATTACAAAACTTGGTTTAAAAACAAATAAAGGCAATGTAAATATTGAAGGTAGCATGAAGCCTGGCAACGCTTATGCTATTAAAGCAAGTTTACAAAATGTTGATGCAGGTTATTTGACGAAGCAACCGCAAAATGTTGGAATCATTACAGCAAATCTTACAGCAACCGGTTCTGGTTTTGATATTAAAAAAGCAAATGCAAAATATAATGTTGATGTTGTTTCTGCGCAGGTTAAAGGTTATACGTATAAAGATGTAAAACTCGATGGTGAAATAAATAATGGTGTTAATCATACAACAGCTTCTATTCACGATCCAAACATTTCTTTAAACCTTGATGCTACTGCAGATTTACACGCAAGCTCAACTTATCCGCCAATTAAATTGGATTTGCAATTAGATACACTAAATGCAAAAGCATTAAACTTAATGACAGATACGTTAAGTGTAAGCGGTCATATTGTTGCAGATTTACCTTCAACAAATCCTGATAATTTAATCGGATCAATAAGAGTTGATAGTCTTACACTCACACAAGGTGCTCAAACGTATTATGCGGATAGTCTTTCAATGGTTGCATCGGGCGATTCAACAAATAAAAGTATTGTAGTTAATGCAGACGCTTTGCATGCTGAACTAATTGGTCAATATAAATTAACGGAAATAGCGCAGGCGTTGCAGCAAACAATCAATCAATATTATAATGTGCCGGGTTTTGAAAGAAAAAATTTCACTGCACAAAACTGGCAGTTTAATGCAACCATTCAACCGCAAGGCTTGGTGTTACAATTATTGCCTTCATTAAAAGGAAGTGATTCTATTATTGTACAGGCACATTTAAATACTGCACAAAATGATTTGGGTTTAACAGCAAAAAGTCAGCGTGTTGTTTTCAGCGGAAATCAATTGGATAGTTTAAATGCAAATGTTCAAACAACAGCAAATGCATTAAATGCAAACATTTCTGTTGCTGATGCAAAAGCAGGTTCTAATCAATTATATAAAACTGCAGTGAATGCCTCTGTTGCCAATAACCAGGTAAATGTTGATGTTGACGCAAGAGATGCAAAAGATAAAACACAATATGCTTTGGGCGCTTTGCTGCAACAGGTTGGCGCAGGATTTAAAGTGAGTTTAAAACCTGATCTTACATTAGATTACAGTAAGTGGAATGTTGGTGCAGGTAATACAATTCAATATAATTCAACTGGTGTGATTGTAAATAATTTCGGAATCAGCCAGGGCAATCAATCATTAAACATAAACAGTACAGCACAATCAACATCGGCACCCATAAAGGTTGATTTGAAAAATTTTGAAATCGCAACGATTACAAAGATGGCGCACCAGGATTCTTTGCTTGCGTCAGGAACAATAAACGGAACAGCAGAAATAACCAACCCAACAACGAATCCTGTATTTACTTCAAACATAACAGTAAGTAATCTTACTTATAAACTTGATACAATTGGCAACGTTCAAATCAAAGTAAATAATCAAACAGCAAATGCATATAATGCAGATGTTGCTATTACAGGTAATGGAAATGATGTGCGTTTAACCGGTACATATTATACAGGTGAAGGAAAAATGGATTTGAATTTATTAATGAATAGTTTAAATCTTGGAATTGTAAAACCATTTGCTGTTGGTCAGTTAGATGATATAACAGGCATTTTAAAAGGCAATGTAAAAATTCAGGGTACAACAACCAATCCATCTGTTGCAGGCAATTTTAATTTTGAAAATGCTTCAATAGTTCCAACAATTTCAGGTGAAAGATTTAAGCTGCCGAATGATGCAATTACTGTAAACTCAACTGGCATACATTTTAATAAATTTACATTGCTTGATTCTGCAGGCAACAAAGCAATTTTGAATGGTGATATTGGTACAACCGATTTTAAAACATATACTTTCAACTTAACATTAAGAGCAAACAATTTTACATTGGTAGATGCGCCTCAGGCAACAGACCGGCTTGTGTACGGGAAGTTGAACATTGATGCTAATGCAGATATAAAAGGTGATATGACATCACCAAAAGTTACAGGCAGATTACGTGTGAATAAAGAAACAGATTTTACATTGGTGTTACCGCAAACCGATCCGGAAGTTGTAAGCAGGGAAGGTGTGGTGAAGTTTGTTGATAAGGATCATCCTGCAGATACACTTACTAATAATTATGTTATAGATTCTGCTGCAATAAAAAAAGTAACCGGCGCAGATATTAGTGCGGATATTATAACTGATAGTGCAGCAAAATTTACAATTGTTGTAGATGAAAGAAATGGTGATGCATTAACATTAAAGGGCACAGCCAATTTAAATGGTGGAATTGACCCGAGCGGAAAAGTAACGTTAACCGGAAGCTATGTTTTAGAAAGCGGTTCATATAATCTTTCATTAAGTCTTTTGAAAAGACAATTTCTTATTCAGCGAGGAAGCACGATTACATGGACAGGTGATCCAACGCTTGCAAACATTGATGTAACTGCAATTTATGTTGCCAATACTGCTCCGATTGATTTAATGCAATCTTCATTGGCAGGAAGATCATCTGAAGAAGTAACACGGTATAAAGAAAAATTACCGTTCCAGGTATCACTGCACATGACCGGAGAATTATTGAAACCTGTTATAACTTTTGATATTACACTACCTGAAAGGCAGGCGACAGAATGGAGTGATGTTGATACAAAATTGCAACAGGTGCGTGCAGATCAAAACGAATTAAACAAACAGGTTTTTGCTTTATTGTTGCTGGGA
>JAICKT010000113.1 GCA_025927795.1 Parafilimonas sp.
TATGGTAAACAAAAAAACGCAAAAGAAAAATGTAGTAAGAAATTTTTTTAAAATATACCAATCAATTTTTTTCATTGAATGAGTTAATTAATCATTAACCGTGAATCGTCAAATGTCAATCGTGCGTAACAACTATGTTTAAACAAAATTAGTATAAGTTGAAGTTTTGAATGGTTAATGACTTGATAAGTTGATTTAATAATGATATTACAACCTTTGTTTAAATTGACTAACAGCATCTGTTTTCCAGCTTGCAAAGCTTCCATCTAAAATTTTATTCCTCGCTTCACTCATCATCCATATATAAAATGCAAGATTTTGTATGGATGCAATTGTAAAACCAAGCAACTCATCAGCAGCAAATAAATGGCGTAAGTATGCTTTAGTATAATAGTTACTTATTTCACAATCTAATCCTTCGTCAAGCGGCGAAAAGTCTGTTGCCCATTTTTTATTTTTTATATTGATAACACCTTTTGTTGTAAACAGCATTCCATTTCTTCCATTGCGCGTTGGCATTACACAATCAAACATATCTATTCCTAAGCTTATGCATTCTAAAATATTCCACGGCGTTCCAACACCCATAAGATAACGGGGTTTATCAAATGGTAAATGTTCACAACACAATGCTGTAATATTATACATTATATCTTCAGGCTCACCAACACTTAATCCACCAATTGCATTACCCGCTGCAATTTTTTCAGTTACAAATTCACACGAAGCAATACGCAAATCTGTATACACATTGCCCTGCACAATTGGAAAAAGATCTTGTTCATAGCCATATAATGGTTCCGATGTTTTTAAATGATCAATGCATTTGTTTAACCAGCGATGTGTTAACTGCATACTTTTTTTTGCATAAGCATATTCGCTTTTGCCAGGGGGGCATTCATCAAAAGCCATTATGATATCTGCACCAATATTGCGTTGTAAATCCATTACTTTTTCAGGTGTAAATAAATGCCGGCTTCCATCAATATGGCTTTGAAATAATACGCCTTCTTCATTTATTTTCCTGTTTTGTGCTAATGAAAAAACCTGGTATCCGCCACTATCAGTTAATATCGGCTTTGACCAATTTATAAACTTATGCAATCCATTTGCCGCATGAAGAATTTCTATACCTGGTCTTAAGTATAAATGATATGTATTGCCTAAAATTATTTGCGCTCTTATATCATTTAATAATTGCTGTTGTGTTATTGCCTTAACTGTGCCCACAGTTCCTACAGGCATAAAAACAGGGGTTAAAATTTCTCCATGTGTAGTGGTAATTTTTCCTGCTCTCGCTCTTGTAACAGCATCAACTTTTTCTAAGGCATATGTAAGCATTTGCAAATGTGTTACAAATCTTTAATTATAGAAATAATTGCACAATAATGGTTTTCTTATATTAATGTTTTAACATTTAACCACTAATCTTTTGGCTTGATTTTATCTCTTATTAAAAAGTATAATTTATAAAACATTTTTACATGAAAAAGATAATTAAGGTTTTACTCATCGCTATGTTAATCGGCGGTAGTATAACAACAGAAAACCAGGTACAAGCACAATCGGTAAGCGTAAGTTTCTCGCTGTTTCAAAAATCGTTAAGCCCTTACGGCAGATGGATGAATCGTGGCAATTACGGCCAAGTTTGGGTGCCAAAAGTTCGAAACTTCAGACCTTATGAAACAGGCGGCCATTGGACATATACAGATTATGGCTGGACCTGGGTTTCAGATTATAACTGGGGTTGGGCGCCATTTCATTATGGTCGCTGGAATTATGAAACAAGTATAGGTTGGTATTGGGTACCTGATTATGATTGGGGACCAGCATGGGTTGCATGGAGAGGCGGTGGAGATTATTATGGATGGGCTCCATTATCTCCCGGATTAAATATTAGTGTTGGTGTTTCATTTGGTAATGCAATTCCCTACGATAGATGGGTGTTTGCGCCACACCGTTATATTACAAGCCGGTATATAAGCAGGTATTATGTACCACGCACCCGTAATGTTACTATTATTAAAAACACAACAGTTGTAAACAATGTAACTGTAAAAAATAATGTGCATATTGATGCAGGCCCGAGAAGAGACGAAGTAGAAAGAATCAATCATACAAAAATAAAAACTTACACGGTTGCCAATTCTTCAAGACCAGGTAAATCAGTAGTTAATAACAACACAATTAATGTTTATAGACCAGTTGTAAATAAAACAACAGTTGTAAATAATAATAAAACGGTTGTAAACAAAAACACTAATAACACTACAGTTAATAAAAACAAGACAACAGTAAATAATGATAAAACAACGGTAAAGAATAACACTGATAATAAAACAGTAAATAAGAATAATGATAATAATAAAACGGCTGATACAAATAAAAAAACCGTAAACAAAGCACCGCAGGATAATAGAGTAGCAAAAAATAAAAAGGTTAACAGTAGTAATAAACAAACTACATTGAAAAAGAGTCAGCCTGTAAAACCTAAACCTGCGGTAAATTCTGCAAACAAAAATAAACCACAGGAAAAAAAGCATGATCAGAAACAAAAACAAAATGTGCCTGATTCAAATAAGAATGGTGGAAAAAAATAAATAGCATAGTTGTTGCGAACCGGTTAATATTAAGTTAACCGGTTTTTTTATGCTGATGATTTTATTTACGCACTAACTTGGGCTTGATGAAATTTTCTTATAAATCCATATGGACGATAATTAAAAGTTCAGGTCAGGACTTTATAAATTTTCGCATAACGCGCATGAGTGCTGCATTAGCTTACTACACTATATTTTCCATTGCACCATTAATAATACTGGTTATAAGTGTAAGCACTATTTTTTATGGCAGAAGTGCAATTGAAGGAAGTATATATGGCGAGATACGTTCTTTTGTGGGTGATGCGGCTGCACTGCAAATTCAGGACTTAATTAAAAATGCGACCATCGCAAAAGGAAATGCATTTGCATCTGTGGCAAGTATTATTGCATTAATAATTGGTGCCACCGGGATATTTGGCGAAATACAAGATTCCATAAATTTTATATGGGGATTAAAAGCAAAACCTAAGAGAGGAATTCTTAAAATATTGCTTAACCGGCTGCTTAGTTTTTCAATTATAGTAAGCGTTAGTTTTATTTTACTTGTTTCATTAATGGTAAATACAGTATTGGATATTCTATCAAACAGGCTAATTAAAATCTTTCCACACGTTACAGTTTATCTTGCTTACGCCGGAAATTTTTTACTAACATTCATTGTAACTACTTTTTTGTTTGGGGCGATATTTAAAATCCTTCCTGATGCAAAAATAAAATGGCGTGATGTGCTAACAGGCGCTATAACAACATCACTGCTTTTTATGCTCGGAAAATTTGGAATTACATTTTATCTCGGAACAAAAAATATCGGCAATACATACGGCGCAGCAGGTTCAATAATAATTGTATTACTATGGGTTTATTATTCTGCTATCATTTTATATTTTGGCGCTGCCTTTACAAAAAATTATGCGCATAACAGGGGCAGAAGAATTTATCCAAACGATTATGCTGTATGGATTGAATTTGTTGAAAAAGAAAAAACAGGAGCACTTCAGCAACAAGCACCTGTAATTCATACTTAAAGATTTCGTTTTGCTTTATCTTCTCTCAGCATTTCCGGAAAACCCAAACCTCTTGCCAAAGCAGAAACAGCCATTGCAATACGTTTAGTTTTTGTTTGTTCAGTTTTAGCACCGTCAATCCATTTGCTAAAATAATTACGATGGCTTCCGGCTAAAGAATTAAAATGTTTTACTGCAGCAGGTTCATCGTTTAAGCAAGCTAAAAAATCTTCATTCAGTTTAAGTGGTGTTTTATCTTCTTCAACGCTTACATTAAGCATTGCACCTTTCCGCTTGCCTGTTGCTTTTCGCATTGCTGCATTTAAAGGCATAATAAAATTTCCGTTACCCATCGGCAATAAAGCAATACTTTTTATCGCATAATTATCAAGCTTGCCTTTTACTCTGAAAGACTTTTTATTATCTGATTTTATTTGTTGTGCAATGTCAGCAGGAATTTCAATGTAGGTCCATCCTGTTTTTTCTCCCTGCTCATTAAACTTTAATATGGTTGCGGTAAATTTTATCATTCAAAAATCAAAAATTCAAAATAAAATTTAAGCAATGTACAGATGACGATTTTAGAGTAATATATCGGGATTTATTCAATTATAAATAGCAACATGCTGAAAATCTTCGCTGGTTTTTACTGCGCGATACATGCCCGTACTATTGAATAACATTGCAAAATTTCCTTTTGCATCTACACCAATCATTCCGCCTTCACCACCAAATGATACAAGCTTTTCATTAACCACATGATTCATGGCTTCTTCGAGACTCATATTTTTATACTCCATCAAACAACTTACATCATAAGCGGCCACCGCGCGAATAAACATTTCACCATGACCTGTGCAACTGATAGCGCATGTTTTATTATTTGCATAAGTGCCACAGCCAATTAACGGACTATCACCAATGCGTCCGTATTTTTTATTCGTCATTCCTCCTGTGCTTGTTGCTGCAGCAATATTGCCATTCTTATCACAGGCAGCCGCGCCAATAGTTCCAAATTTTCTGTCGCGCATCAATTCTTCAATGTCCTGGTTTGTATGATCGAGCGAATAATTATCTGAATCACGAATTGCTTTCCATTGATCGTAACGAAACTGCGAGAAAAAATATTCATCGGGTTCAAGCTTAATGCCTTGCTTAATGGCAAAATCATTAGCGCCTTTTCCACTTAAAAAAACATGATTACTGTTACGCATAACTTCTGCTGCCAGTTCAATTGGGTTGCGCACATTACGTACGCCGGAAACAGCACCTGCAGAAAGATCAAGCCCATCCATAATTGCAGCATCCATTTCCTGCACACCTTTTTTTGTAAACACAGAACCTCTGCCTGCATTAAACAAAATATTATCTTCTAAAACAACAAGCGCAGCCTTCACTGAATTTACAGCAGTGCCACCTTCTTCAAGTACAGCAAAACCTGCTTCCAATGCAATTCGCAAACCTTCCGCGTACGCCCTTTCAAGTTCAGGCGTCATATCAGCTTTTAAAATTGTTCCTGCACCACCATGTATAGTCAGCGTGTATCTCTGCATGAATAATTTAAAATTATATTAGTGAATTGATGAAAAAGTTTCTGAACTTTTAGAAACCAATTCATCACATTCGTTTAATAATTTTTGTTTGTTGATAGCAACCGTTCCAACATCCTCACAAACAATACCACCCGCAAGATTAGCAATTTCCGCAGTAAGCAAAATATTTTTTGTAACTGCATAAACAAGTGATGCAACTGCAATCACTGTATCGCCTGCACCACTTACATCTGCAATGTTGCGCACATGTGCGGGAATTATATTTGAAGTGTTTTCATCATGAATAAAAATACCTTTTTCAGAAAGTGTTATTAAAGAAATTTTATGCTGAAGAAGGCCGTGTAGTTCACTGTGAATTGTTTCAAGTAAAGTAGGAGAGATGTCATCTATTAAAATATTTAAACCATCTTTTACTTCTTTTAAATTGGGCTTGAAAATATCAACTTGTTTATATTGAAAAAAGTTTTTGCGCTTTGGATCAACAGCAGTTATAATATTTTTTTCCTTACAAATTTTTATAATTGATGTAATTAAAGTTGATGTAAGTACACCTTTATTGTAATCTTCAAAAATTACAACAGCAGGTTTTTCTTTATGAATGTATGCTGAAAAGTTTTTCAGCAGTTGCTTTTCATCATCTTCTAAAATATCATTTGTAATTTCTGAATCAAGTCGCAGCATTTGCTGGTTGCGGCTCATTACGCGAATTTTATTTGTTGTAATTCTTTTATTGCTTCTTACAATATAATTTGTATTGATGTTATGTTGCTGTAAAAGATTATTCAGTGTTTTTGCATCTTCATCATCGCCGGTTATTGAAAACAGATTTGTTTGTGCACCAAGTGCGACTGTATTTAATGCAACATTTCCAGCTCCGCCAATTCTTTGCTCGCGATGATGCATCGCAACAACAGGTACAGGTGCTTCCGGCGAAATACGATCAACATTTCCCCACCAGTAAGTATCAAGCATTACATCGCCGATAACAGCAACATGCAAAGAATTAAATTCATTAAAAAGATTCTCAAAACTCATTATAAAATTTTACGATTTTTTGCACTGATGGCGATAAAATATAAAGGAATTCCCATCAGCATAATTCCCAAACCCCACAGCGAATAAGTTGGCGAAGTATAAACCAAACCAATACAAAATGCCAGTGCTAAGATTATATAAATGGCAGGCAAAACAGGATAACCAAATGCTTTGTAAGGTCGCGGAATATCAGGGCGTTTTTTTCGCAATACAAATATGCCGATTAATGTAAGTACATAAAATACTACAACCACAAAAGAAATCATCGTAAGCAGATCGCCATACTTGCCACTTAAGCAAAGCAAGCAAGCAACAACACATTGTATCCACAAAGCATAACCAGGTACAGAAAATTTATTCAGTGTTCCGGTCTTTTTAAAAAATAATCCATCTTTTGCCATAGTATAATATACACGTGCACCTGCTAATATTAAGCCATTGTTACAACCAAATGTTGAAACCATTATCATAACTGCAATTACAATTGTGCCCGCACTGCCAAAAATATTATTTGCGGCCGCAATAGCAACGCGATCGTTTTGCGCAAATGCAATATTGTTTAATGGCAAAACATATAAATACATTAAGTTGGCTGAAACATAAATGATAGTAACGATTAGTGTTCCCAGGAATAAACTTAAACCAATATTGCGCTGAGGATTTTTTATTTCGCCGGCAATAAAAGTTACATTGTTCCAGGCATCGCTGCTAAAGATTGAGCCCACCATAGAAACTGCAATTGCTCCGAGCAAAACATTAAAACTTATAGGTTGCCAATGTGATGGATTTAGTGTGCCGGTAGCATCCATAATGCCTTTATCCTGTGCCGCAATTAAACCTGTTTGCCAGTTTTGATGCCAGAAGTTTTGCTTCACCAATAAAAATCCAAACACAGTTAAACCAAGCAATGAAATAAGTTTTGCAGATGTAAATGTTGTTTGAATAATTTTTCCGCCTTTAATACCTTTTGTATTGGTATAAGTAAGAAAAATGATGAGTAAAATGGCTACGATTTGTGCGGCAGAAATTTTTAAAAATCCTATCGTAAATAAAATATGATTTTCACTTACTGAAGGAATTAGGTAAGCAGTAAACTTGCTGAACGCAACACCAACAGCAGCAATAGTTGCTGTTTGAATTACCGCAAACAAACTCCAGCCATATAAAAAACCTGCGAGTGGGTTAAACGCCTCTTTAAGATAAACATATTGTCCGCCTGCTTTTGGATACATGCTGCTTAGTTCACCATAACTTACAGCAGCAGTAATCGTCATAAATCCTGTTATCAGCCAAACAACAATTAGCCAGCCCGCACTGCCTACATTGCGTGTAATATCTGCGCTTACAATAAAAATACCGGAGCCAATCATGCTGCCTGCAACAATCATGGTGGCATCAACTAAACCCAGTGTTGGTTTAAAATGTGTTTTGGTTTCATTCATGCGTAAACTTTGTTTTTTATTTGCCACATGTAATTCTCCACAAAAATTTCTTCACTTTGCATAAAGTTGCCCGCAAATTTTTATAGCTTATTTCATAGTTATAAAAAATCCCGCTTGTACGGGATTTGAAGATAGCAATATAAAAATGAAATTAAGATTACGAACTATTTTTTCTTAGTGCTTTTATATTCAGCATTAAGTTTATCAACAATATCGGGTGTAATATTTCTTAATGAGTCTTTGTAATAAATCACATTATCATCGCTGCTGGTTGAAAATACATACGCGTAACCTTTTTGCGTGCTGTAAGCTTTTAAAAAACTCTGAATTTTATTTTTCAGATCGAGCATTTTCTGCATGTATTCTCCCTGGAACTCCTGACCTAAACTCTGCTGTTGCTGATCATACATATTCTGTAAGCCTGCAAGGTCTTCCTGCATTTGGCTTTGTTCAGTTTGCGACATACTCGCACCGCGTTTATTGTAATCATTCACCTTACTTGTATAATCGCTTCTTATTTTATTTAGCTTGGCATCCATTGCATTTTTTCGTGTTGTTAAATAGTCACGTGTTTCTTTTGCGTACTCGTAATATTTTTCAAGCGTATCCATATCAAAATATGCGAGCTTAATATGATTTAAAGAAGTGTCAGTAGTTGCTTTAACAACCTTAGGCGACGCCGGTTTAGAATAAAAAGCATAATACAAATAAGCCAAAGCAACCAAAAGAATAATATTTAACCCTAATAAAAATCTATTCATGCGGTGGATTTTGAAACGCGTGAAGTTATACTCAAACCTAAGAATAAAATTGTTAAATCAACCTTATGACTTAATAAAAGCCATGCAAAAATTTGATAATAAAAATTAATTTTTTGAAAACGAAATTCCGCGGAATTAATTTTTCTTTATTGAAAAAAGTAAATCAACTTTTATTGCTTCGCGCAAAAGTTTTATGATAGCAGTATCGTCAATTTCTTCAGGCGATTTATATATCTTATAAAATATTTGCTTGTTTGTGCCGTGCGTTAAATAATTGTCTTTATCATTTAATTTATTGCCGTACCAAAATCCCAATAATACTCCTTCTTTAATTCCGCCACGCGGAACTGTTGAAGGCCAAACAATGCAAATGCCTTTATTGCCATAGAAATACGGAACACCAAATGAAATTTTTTCTTTGCAATACCCAGGTAAGTTTTCAAGAATTATTTGTCGCAGCACATCCACAATTATTCTTTCGTCTTCAGGAAGCGTTTCAAATAATTGAAGCAAAGATTTTTTCAGGCAATAAAATTTTAAATTGATTGATATTATTCGCAGCCAAAAAATAAATTAAAACGGAATTTATTTATGTACAGTTGTTTGATGTTGCAGTTGATTATGAACTTTTCTTCCTTCTCTCACAATAATTTCTATTACTTCTTGAATATCTTTTTCTGATGTTCTGAAATTTACAATGCAACTTCTTAAACAATATTTTTCGTTTACAACAGCGTTTGATAAAAATACTTCGCCGCCTTGTTGCGAATTATTCAACAATGCTTCATTTAATTTATTTAAGTACGTTTCTCTATTTTCAGTATTATAATAATTCTGTGGAGCATATCTTAATGTTGTTATACTTAGGTTTTGTGTTATTGCTTCAAGCTCAGGATTTTCTTCAGCCAGCTTAAATAATAATTTGGATAGCCGAATGTCTTCACCAATCATTTTAATATAGCCATTTCGTCCTACCTGTTGTAATATCATCCATACTTTTAATGCCCTGAAGCCGCGTGAATTCTGCAGACCATATTCATAAAAGTTTTGCGTTGAAGGTTCATCATTACTAAAATTATAATACACGGGATGCGAACTGTATGTTTCAATTAAGTGGTTAGGATCTTTTACCAGCGTACATCCTGCTTCAAGCGGACTATATAACCACTTATGCGGATCGAGTGCAATAGAATCTGCTTCTTCAATGCCTTCAAATAAATTTTTTAAACCGGGAATAACAGCAGCAGGAATGCCATATGCACCATCTACATGAAACCATAAATCATATTTTTTACAAACAACAGCAATGCTTGTGAGATCATCAACAGCGCCTGTACTTACATCACCTGCATTTCCAACAACCATAATTGGTTTGTATTCATTTTTTAAATCTTCTTTTATTGTTTGTTCAAGCGCTTCAATATTTATTTTATTCGAAGCATCCGTTTCTATCCACCGGATTGCATTAGTACCCATACCAAATAAAACAACGGCTTTTTCAATCCATGTATGTGTGGTTTTTGCACAGTAAACAACGAGCTTATCCGTAGTATTGATTCCATTTTGCTTTAAATTTTTTGGCGCTTTTGCTGTTCGCCCTGCAAGAAAAGCTGTAAAGTTTGCCATGTTGCCACCACTAACCAGTACGCCGCCGTAATTTGCATTAACACCAATAAATTCTGCAAGCCATTTAATTATTTGCTTTTCAATTTCGGTTGCCATCGGGCTTAAAATATTTGCACCAACATTTGGATTAACTGCTGCTGCTAACAAATCTGCCAATGCACCTATAGGTGCAGGCGATGAAGTAATATAACCAAAGAATTTCGGATGACCGTTTAACAATGAATGATTAAGCAGCAGGCGAGAAGCGGTTGATAAAATTTCTTCCGGAGATTCACCATCTTCGGGCAACGATGCGTTGCCAAGAATGGCCTGCAAATGTTTTGGTGATTCACCAGTTGTAACAGGTTTTGTTTTAATCGTATCAAAAAACTCTGCAACTGTATCGATTAACTGATAACCAGTTTTTTTAAATTCTTCTTTACTGATTTCGATTGGCGTTTCACGATTTACCATTTAATAAAATTTATGGTATTAAAGATAGCTATTAGAATTTCCGTTGCAGAAGCAGCGTAAGTCGTGAGGTTTGACTGCAAATATTGGTTCGTTAAATGCAAAGATTAATTAGCTGTTATTTAGTCAAGCCATACTTTGTTTTATAGCGTTCGTACAATTGCTTTTGTTTGTTATCAAGATTTATTTGCCTGCCTTGTATAAAAGCATAAATAATATTATTGGTTTTTATATCGAGTAAATCGCCATCGCTTATAATAATGTTTGCATCTTTACCCGCTTCAAGCGAGCCGGTTTGCTTATCAATACCTAAAATTTTTGCAGCGTTTAATGTTATTGCCTGCAGCGCCTGTTCTTTTGTTAAACCAAAACCAACAGCCACACCTGCGTTAAACATCAGGTTGCGGCCGCGATTCATTTCATCAAAATCATTTATACAATATAAAACGCCAGCCTGCTGTAACTGGTAAGGTAATTTTGCATACGTATCAATATCATCATCCTGCATAATGGGCAGGCTATGCATTTGATTAAGTATAACTGCAATATTATTTTGCTTTAAATAATCTGCAATTTTATAACTATCGCTGCCGCCAACAATTACCGTACGAAAGCCAAACTCTTTTGCAAACTCAACGGCAATCATCATTTCATTTACCAGTTCGCAATGCACAAAAAATGTTTGCGACTGATTGAATAACCCTTTTACCGATTCAAATTTTATATTCGTTTGTTCATGTGTTGTTTCCTTAAGATAAGCTTTTGCATCACGAAAAAAATTGCGCACATCGTCAATTTGGTCGTATGCTTTTTTCAAAACATCATCGCCTGAATTTTCTTTAGAAGTTGGTTTTAAAGAAGGCATGCGAAAATGAACACCGTTATCCAATTTATACACCGCATCTTCCCAGTTCCAGGCATCTAATTGCATTACAGATGAAGTACCGCTTAATATACCGCCATTCGGTACAACATGCGCCAACAAAACACCATTACTGCGTATTGTGTTTATAATTTTTGAATCAGTATTATATGCAACCAGCGATCGAACATCCGGATTTAAATCGCCCAATTCATAATCATCATGCTCTGAACGAATTGCTCCGATTTCTTCTAAGCCCAAATTGCAGTCAGCCAATATAAGCCCAGGATAA
>JAICKT010000288.1 GCA_025927795.1 Parafilimonas sp.
AATATCCAAAACAATTTGCGTTGCATATTTTCCTGCAGCGCCATTATCTGCAATCGTATAAATGGTTCTGCTAAGCGAATCAAAATGTTCCTGTGCCGGTGTGTTTGCATGTTTTGCGGCAAGCCATGCAGCACGATGTTCTGCATCTGCAGGTTCGGCACCTAAAGGATTTGGGCTTCCACGATCAACATACCATTGGCTATCGGGCACAGTATCGTTTTCGTCATACTTTAATTGTTTCCATGCGTCAAATTCAGTTTTAGAAAATGTTCCGTTTGCATGTTCAATGAGAATTATTCTGGTTAATGCATCGTAATAATAAACAGATGAAAATCCAATCTCAACCAATGCATCATCGTTTTCAAATTCAAATGTTGTACTGAAGAATGGTTCAAATTGTTTTACAACATTGCCTTTATTATTTAGAATCGTTCTGCCGTTGCCAACCCATCGAAGATTGGGTGTTGTATCAATCGTTACTAAATTATTACCTTGCCATTTCAATGCTTCACCGGGTTCCGCCTGCACTTTTGTTTGCAAATTTTGTCCAAGCCCGTTTGAGTAACCAACGCTTATATATGTTTTAGTTTGATTGCTTCCGCTCAACTCACTTTCATGCGTTTCTCTTACAACATTAGTAAAACAAACAGGTTGATTGCTGTTCATCCATGCAAACAAATCATAATAAAAAAATGCAGTTGCTTTTTGCAAAAATTTATTTGGATTTGCAACAACATCCGCAACATTTGCCGGTTGAATAATTGTATAATTCGTTAATGATTCATCACCGTGATTCACATCACTTTCACTACCATGAACAGAAGTTGCGATCACCATTCCCAATTCATCAGTAATATTTTCACTGATGTTATCATTCATATCTTTTAAAACAGTTGGTTGCAACGTGCGGTAATCAAAAGTTTCAACCGTTGAAATATTTTCCGCAGCATCTTCTGTTTGTACAATTACCAAATGATACGCATCATAAGAAAGTTTTGTTTCAATTTCAAAAGCATCTTGCACTGCAATTGGTAAATAAAACCGCTGTTGTGCATCTGCAATTGTTTCTGCATTTTGCAGGTAAATATTTTTGCCTGATGAAATCCACCAATTCACACCATCCTGTTGAATATATTTACCATCAATCAAATTTTGATTTACCAATCTTCCGCCATAAATATTTGTGATTAATGAAGGCGTAAATGCAAGTTTGAATGTTTGATAGGCGAAACCTAAAGTATCCATCTGCAATAATGATAAGGGCGTTTTCAGATCATTATTCAAATAAATTGTCTGCACATCTTCAATCAATCTTTTTTGCAAAGAACCATTTGGTGTATCTTGATATTGAATAGTTGAAGCTGTTGTAAAATCATTCAACAAACCATCTATTGTAAATTGAGAAACGGCGTTAAAACTATTATTGGTTAACTCGAATGTTTTTGTTTCAGCAATTTCTTCCAAACGATATGTATCGGGCAAATCAAAATCGTTTGTGTAACTATTTACCGTGTAAACAACATGCGTTTTACTTTGTTCTGTTTGAATAGCTGCGGGCAATTGTGCATCTGTAATTTTTCTTCCATACACAACCGATGCGGCTTGCAACACATTTCCAAAATCATCTACTTCTATATTTAATGTGTGAGCGATTCGTGGATCATTTAAGTTTCTTTCATAATGAATATTCAACGCTTCACTTTCATGCGATAAAAAAACGGCATATTTATTTTCAAGTTGCGGTTGCAATAATTTGATGATACAATTGTGCGTAATTATTGCATAAGGTTTATCTGCATCCGCACTTCCATCAGTTGAATAAATTTCCTGTCGCAGCACAATGCCTTTACATGCACGCAAAGCTTCACGACTTTCTTCTGCAGTTAATCCATTTAGAAGAATTGGTTTTGGCAGATCAAATTCAAAAGGACCTTTATTATATTCTTCTTCAAACTGATCTAAAATTTTTTGCTGATCAAAGTAGGCACCGGTGTGATACCATGTAATTTTTTTTACAGGCGGCTGATGCAAATCTTCTTCAACAACATTATTGGCGCCTGATAATTTGAAGTTGATGAAATCTTCAGTGTCTGTTTGCTCAACTCTTCCAAAGCCGCGAAATTCCCTTTCTGCATGATCATAATATCCATGATGATATGAATAATTATTTGTGAATATTGTGCCTGCAACTGCGTCTTTCAAAATTGTTTTATCAACACACTGAACAGGAAACGGAAGCTTAGTGATCCATGTCTTTCCAATTTGTTTATCCGCCAAATAATATTGCGTTGAACTTTTATATTGCAGCGTAACTTCTTTGCCAAAATTATTTTTGTAACCGCTCATGATGTAAGGCTTATTGCCTCCCATCAAATCGATATAGCGCATTGGATTTGCTGCATATTTTGTAAGCGGCGAAGACCAAACAATGCACGCAGTTCCATTACCTAGAAAATCAAGCACAGCAATTTGATTTGGTTGTTCGGTTGTTGGAAAGCCGTCGATGATTTGTACTTCACTCCATCCATTGCCGCTTAAATTTATCCAAGCTTTGAATTGATTTTTTCCGCAATAAATTATATCAGTCGCGCCAGTGCCGCTTATATCAGCCAAATGAATTTGCGAAGGATTAAACTGATCAGGCGTATCAAACACCGGCGCAAAATCCATACACATTTTTGCACTGAATTTTCCATAGCCCATGTTGCACCAATAACATACTTCACCATTGCGGATACGAACAATATCTGTTAATCCATCGCCATTAATATCAGTTAAAAAAATGCTTTGTGTTTGATCTGCAAAAACAAGCGCCGGACCGCGTTCTTCATCATAAGGTTTCGGTGATAATTCAGGTGAATCATATCCTGCAATGCCTTTGTTTGCATACCATGTAAAAATATTTTCTTCAGAAATAATTAAATCTGCTCTTCCATCGCCGTCAAGATCAATCAGCTTAGTATTTGCATCATTAAAATTGATGTTTGGCATTTCATCGAATGAATTGAATGGTTGCCATTCGTTGTCATCATTCAATTCAAAATATCCTCTCGCATTTGCCTGTAAACTCACAACAAATTTTCTTCCATCAGCTTCGAGATCTTGTAACTGCAATGCACCATTTTGCAAACCAATAAAAGAAGGTTTTGGAATAACAGGTTGCGCGACAGAAAAATTTCCATCACCTAAATTCGATTTATAAAACCATGCATTTGCCTGTTCGGTAAGAATGCCTGAAACACCTTCGCTGTATAAATCTGTCCATTGATAATTTGTAGTTAAACCAACAGGATCATTTGCCAGATTTTCTTTTGTAACATTTTGAACAGTTGTATTCCAGTTGAGCGGCTGATAAGAAAATTCAAACGGCGGCAAACTTTTTTTAGCGTAAGAACCATTTTGCTTTTTAATGTAACCACTTTGTTGCAATGCAACAATAAAATCTGTTTCTGCATTTCTTTTTTGTTGCGCAGTTGCAGCAGCATTTTGAAACAACTGGTAATTTAAATCGATGGAACGAACAAGATATGGAGCAGCAGTATTTCCATCATTCAATTCTTTAAAATAATGAAAGAACAAAATGCGCTTGCACAAACGATAAGTGCGAATTTCAAAACCTGCATGAAAATCAGAAAAAGGTTCTAACCTGCAAGCCCAATCTTCATCAGCAGTTGGCGTTGGCATATTTTCATCATGATCACCAAAATCAAAAACGGTTTCAAACATATAACCTGCATTTGCAGGAACAGCAGGATCATATGCAGTTGCTTCGTTGCGTGAATATGGTTTTGTGTTGCCATATTTTATTCGCTTCAGATAAGTGTTTGCGCACGGAGAAAAATTATTTAAGCGATTTTGTTCATGCAGCGATTTTGGAACATTTAAAAAATTTTCCTGTACATATTCATACTCAAAACAATTGCCGCGATCATCAAAACTTAATTCCGGTAACCATTTAAAAATTTTTGTTGAATCAGTTGGATTTACAATTTGTGCAGAAGCACTTCTGCCAAAAAAGGTTACAATATTTTTTGATGATGTAACACGCCAATAAAATGTTTTACTTTTTGCAGGCGTAATTTTTTCAATGCGTGTGAAATTGCTTTCGATGCGTGGCTTATAACGTTTAACAAATTCACCTGACGCAGCAGTAAATTCATCAGGAATCCAATTACCATCATTATCTTTTTTTAATGCAGGAACAAGGTCTTCTTCACCACTAAATAAAAAAACATCGCTTTCATCTGCATCATTATATTTTGGTAATTGTTTGTCTGTTTTTCTTTGAATGAAAGGCACATCGCAACTCCAGCCTAAACCAAAAATTCCATTACCACCTCCTGAATTATAATTCAACGAAAGTGCCGGCGCGAAATCATTTCTTGTTTTTGAAAAAGGTAACGGCGCTGAAAAAGATGCCGTTCCGTTTGATGCATTCACCTGGAATTTCTCATCAATATTTTTTAATGCACCACCGCCTTTGGGTAATTCGATTTTTGGTATTTGAATGGTATCTGATTTTGATTCTCTATTTTTAGTTTGAGAATTAGCAGAGTAGCTTTGATCTTCCTTTTTAATGTGATCGGATGGGAAATTCATATTGAAGATTTTAGTCTTCCGATATCAACACCAAATGATTTAATGATAATATTCCTGGCAATAATCAGTACAAATAATAGATCACATCTCGGAGGCTAAGAATATTTTACATTAGAAATCAATAATAACTTAAATTTCGAATATAAGATTACTTATATTTTTTAATAACAATTTATTAAAATTAATTTCTCTGCTTAAGTTATATAGAATAACCCCGTTGCCTTTAGTTAAAAATCAAATGCATAATATCTTATGCAGTGTGATTTTCATCACGCATAGTGCACTATGCAAGAATGCGTAACCATAATTGCAACTTGTTACATAAAGCGATAATGAAAACAATAATATCGTCGCTTATTCTGTGTACCTGATTTTTATCACAAGTTTTTTATCGGACTTATTTCCGTTTGTGGTGATGTTAGGACGATGCGCTTCACCGGGAAAGAAAAGAAAGAAAGTACCAGGCGAAGCAGTATAAAACTTTCCTTCCCCTGAATAATTCACCAGGTCTTTCGATGCATCATAAGGCATCGTAACAGTAAGATTCGTAATGGGGGCAACACCTATTTTTTCTTCGCCTTTAATTACAAGATGCAGGTCTATATAGTTGTGATGCGACTCCCATTTGGTGCTGTCTAAATCTTTTGTAGGATTTTCTGTTATCATCGCATATACATTATCGCCATCGATATCATACCTGCCAACAGCTAATGTATTCAGGTTCTGATTTTTTAAAAATGCAAATGCTTCATCCCAATATTTTTTATTGAGTTGATATTGTTTTTCAAAAACTTTTTTGTTTATTGTTTCATGCGGTGTTAGCTGTAAGCCTGCCAGCCATTCTTTTTTTTGATACCATTCATTTACCTGTTCATCTGATTGTGCTGCTGCATGAAAACCTTTTAATGAAAAAATCACTACAATAAAAAAGAAGAATATTTTTTTCATGTTTATTCGATTTAAAAATTCTATGCATTATTACAAATCGTTTTTCAAGCTTTTTATAAACTTATTTTTTACCGCGATGCCTGTAATGATTGATGATAGTAACAATGAACCTGCCATAAAAATATAGGAAGCACCAAAGCCGCCTGTTGTTCCGTTCAAATATCCAACCATGTAAGCGCCTGCAAAAGAACCGAGCGCACCAAAGCTATTTATTAAAGCTATTGCACCCGCTGTAACATTTGAAGGCAATGTTTCCGTTAGTATTGCAAAGAAAGGACCATACGGTGCATACATGGCG
>JAICKT010000413.1 GCA_025927795.1 Parafilimonas sp.
CTGCACGCTTGCCATGATGATTTATTTTTTCTTCATTTTCTATAACATCATTTGCGATTGCATTTGCATCATCAATATTTCCTTTATTCATTTCATCCTTCATTTCAGCAAGTAATTCTTTATTCACTTCAGAAAAATTATTCACAAAGTTTAACGGGTTCTGAATTTCATGTGCAATGCCTGCAGTAAGTTCTCCAAGAGAAGCCATTTTTTCTGATTGTATTAATTGTTGTTGGGCATTTTTAAGTTCAGTATAAGCTTGCTGAATTTTTGTTTTGGCTTTTTGCTTCTGGCGGTTGCTTCTAAAAAGAATAAATGCTAGAAACAGAAGCACAATTAATCCTCCGATTAATATGTAGGTTTTTATTTTATTGCGGTAAGCTTTCTGTGCATCTACTATATCCTGTTGTCTTAATTGTTCATTAAAAGTCAGGCTTTGCATCTGCATTATTTTTCGCTGGTTAAACAGGCTGTCTTTTATTGATAGCGTTAGTTGCAGATATTTTACAGCACTATCATTGTCTCCTTTCAATTTATAAATATCGGCTAACAAACCAAGCGCTTCAAGAAGACCCAGCGGGTACTTTTCCTTAGGGTTTCGTTCAACTGCTTTATTAGCATAATAAATACTTAAATCAATCTGATTAAGTTTCCGAAATGTTTTGGCAAGACCATTGTAACCAGCCATGCTCGGACAATCTTCCCTGTAATAACCAAGCGCTTTTGCATAATCCTCTTTTATAAAATATATATCCCCATATATAGAGGAAGGATCACCGTAATTTTTAACCCTCTGTACATACATAAGCGCTGTATCCGGCTGATTAAGTTTGGTATAAATAATGGCAAGGTTTTGCAGGGCATCACTATACATGTCGTTCCAATACTGTTTCCTTGCACCTGCCGAAAAGTTGCGATGTGATTCATAAAGCGCTTTTGCTTTACGGCCATAAAAAAGCGCATGCTCATAGTCTTCTGCTTCTACATATGTACCAGCGAGGGATTCATAGTTCCAACCAATGACAGGAGGATCATTAGTCTTTTCAGCAAGCTTTAAAGCTTCCAATTCAAAATATATTGCCTGCGGATAGTTTCCTGCTTGTGATAAATTAGCTGCATAAGTCATCCATGCCTGGGATAATACAGTGTCATTATTTATTTTTTTGGCTAAAGCAATGGTTTGTTGAGCAAGCAGCATTGCAGAATCCGGCTTTACATATATATACATAGTAGCAAGATGGGATAATACACGAAATCTTGTATTATCATCTTTCGCCTGCGCCAATTGTTTACGAAGAGTATCGAGATATGTATTTTGCGCAAACACATCAACGCAAAAAATAAGTAGGAGATTAAATAAGCATATTTTAATAAGCAGGCGTTTCATTATGCAGTTATTAGTAATTGTATAATAAATATACTGCCTTCGTTAGTTGTACTTTCCACTTTTATTGTTCCGTTATGTTCTTTAGTAATAATATCATAACTTAAACTTAAACCTAAGACTGTTCCTTTTCCGGTTGGCTTTGTAGCAAAGAATAACTAACCTCAACTGCCTAAAGTTGTCCTGTCGGCAAACAGGATAGTAATCACGCTGCCACTAATACAATCATGAATTCTTTTTTAGTCTTTCTGTTGCTTTCTTTAGTATCCGGATCATTTTGTTGTTGACTTCTTTATCTTTTACAGCAATTCTAATTGCATCGTTTCCCAAACTTATACCCATATTTCCAACATTTCTCAAATACAAGTTCTCTTCTCTACAATATTTTAAAAACAATTGCACTGAAATTCCCGGAGGTAAATAAAATAATAAGAAATTTGCTACGCCTTTTATTACTTCAGAAATTCCGATTCTTTGCAACATAGTCTGCAGGTTTTTTCGGAGATGTTGCGTTTCGTTATATTTCGCCTGGTAATATTTTTCATCTTTAAGTGCCATGATGGCTGCAGCTTGAGCCGGCAAGCTAATAGCCCATGGTGGTGTTAATAATCTTAGTGTTTCTATTAAATGAGGCGGGCCGCACAAATAGGCAGCCCTTGCCCCGCTTAATGCATATACTTTGCTCATTGATTTGCAAACAATCACATTTTCGGTATTAATGGCAAGTTGTTCCAGAGATTCATTTGCGCTTACATATTCAATATATGTTTCGTCTATCCATACTAACGTTGATGTTGGTATATTCCGCAACAGGTTCTCCATCTCTTTTTTTGAAACATACATACCAGTGGGATTGTTAGGGTTCACTAAAACCACTAAGTCATAACCTTTTTGAACTTCGCTTAATAAAGACAAAGTATCAATTGCGAATCCATTTTCGCGGATGAGTGTAAATCGGTTTAAGTGGCATTGAACAATGTTTTCCAGCACATGTGCATATTCACCGTAACAGGGATCAAGAATCAGCACTTTGGAAGTTCTGTTGAGAAACGTTCTGAATGCAAGAAATATCAGGTTAGAAGAACCCGCGCCATGTAAGATACTACGTTCCTTTAATCCCCGCACTTCAGCAATTACTTTAATTAAACCTTTAGCATCTGTTGGAGGAGATGTTTGAAGCAACCACGATAAATTCATTTGCAATGTGCTTAAAACACGGGGAGAAGGAGGAAACCATGCATCCAATACGTCAGCATTAATAACCTGTTTTGCTTTTGAGAGATTTTGCAAATCTTCTCCTATTGCTTCAAAAAAAGACCCACCATGATAGCAGGCAGATGGAGCAAAAAAAGCAAATGGGAGATGCCAATCAATTTTATTTTGTAAAGTTTCATAGTACTCAAAATCTTGCTGTATCGCCTGGGCAAGTTTTTCTACTTCAGCCACGCACAATTCATAGTCAACTTCACCTGATATTGTTTTTTTGTTGAGTGGGTGAAGACCGGCCTTTTTATACATATCAATAACGTCAGTACGGCAAATGGAAACAATATACTTTCCACCGTGAGATTGTACCCATCGAAAAGAAGCAAACATTAAAGCAAATGCCAAAGAGCTCTTGCGTTTCGCTTCGATTATTGTTAGCAAGCGAACCTCGTATAAATAATCGTCAAAATGATAGGGAACAGAGTTGCGATTAAAATACTTATCAACCGAAAAGGCGCGGGAAGTTGGTGGCGTAATACTCACAAAGCCAATAACAGTTTCCCTTTGCTTTGCAACGATATAGTAATTGCATTCATCGAGACTATCTGTCAATTCACATGAGGTATTAACCGAATGTTGTCTTAGTTCTTTCGCATAAACCTCATGGCGAATTTTATAAATTTCTTTTCTGTCTGCTGTTGATGCGACAGACAAAGAGAACTTTGGAGCTGAATCGCTAAGCATAAATTAAGTTTTAGTGCGGCCCATCATTGTTTTATGTTAAGGTAAAAACAAAATGACTTTAAGTTCCGGTTTCTTTTAAAATGATAAATCTATGTAGGCAATTGAACAATAAACTCACTTCCTTCACCTTCTTTGCTTTCCACTTTTATTGTTCCGTTATGTTCTTTAGTGATGATGTCATAAGCAAGTGATAAACCCAAACCTGTTCCTTGTCCTGTTGGTTTTGTGGTAAAGAATGGCTGAAAGATTTTATCAATAATGTTTTGCGGAATATCATTGCCGTTATCGCTTACAATTATTTCAACCTTGCTGTTTAGGTGTTTGGTGACTATTGTGACTGTGGGGACGAACACGCTATCTTCAGCTTTCTTTTTTTCGTTTACTGCATAAAATGCATTGTTGAATAAATTTAAAAGCACTCTGCCAATATTCTGCGGAACAATATTTATTTTTCCAATTGTTTCATCAAAATCTGTTTTTATTTCTGAATTGAAATTTTTGTCTTTTGCACGAAGTCCATGAAAACTCAATCGTAAATATTCATCACATAA
>JAICKT010000461.1 GCA_025927795.1 Parafilimonas sp.
CATTACATTTATTTTATGTTTCGCGCTAACAACGAACGCACAAAATAAAGTAGGCATTTTTGATAATCATATTGATGTTGGTAAAGATGTGAAGCAGGGTTCTGCTACTTATATCCCATCAACGCAGCAATATGTTATTTCTGGTGCGGGTTATAACATCTGGGGCGACCACGATGAATTTCAGTTTGTATATAAAAAGATGAAAGGCGATTTTATTTTATATACACGCGCAGAGTTTTTAGGAAATTGGGTTAACTATCATCGTAAGGTCGGGTGGATGATTCGCAAAAGCTTAGATGGTAATTCGCCGCATGTAAATGCCGTTGAACATGGCGATGGATTAACTTCATTACAGTTTCGTAGAACTGCAGGCGCACAAACAGAAGAGCATAAATTCAAACTCACTAAAGCAAATATTCTTCAGCTTGAAAGAAAAGGCAACACTTATATTATTCGTGCTGCTGTTTATGGTGAACCATTCCAGGTTGATTCAATTACAGATATTGATTTAGGTGATGAAGTCTATGTAGGGTTATTTGTTGGCTCACATAATTCCGATGTGTTGGAAACAGGCGTGTTTAGTAATGTAAACATTATAATTCCATATAAAGGCGATGCAGATAACAGAACACAAATGACGCTTGGCAGCAATCTTGAAATTGTTGAAGTAGCATCCGGCAAACGCAATGTTATCTACAAAGTTCCTTATTCAATACAGGCACCTAACTGGACAACCGATGACAAAAGTTTAATCTTTAATGATTATAAAGGCATCATGTATAATTACAATCTTGCTACAAATAAACCTTCGCCAATTAATACCGGCAACATTGTAAAAAATAATAACGACCATGTAATTTCTTTTGATGGAAAAATGCTTGGCTTAAGTAATAACGTGAAGGAATTAGGCGGGTCAATTATTTATACTGTTCCCATAACAGGCGGCACGCCAAAACAGGTAACACCAAAAGGTCCTTCATATTTGCATGGCTGGTCGCCCGACGGGCAATCACTTGTTTTTTGTGGTGAAAGAAACGGTGAGTTTGATGTATACAAAGTTCCTGTGAATGGCGGTGAGGAAATTAAATTAACAGATGCGAAAGGTTTGGATGATGGTCCTGAATACACACCTGATGGTAAATACATTTATTTTAATTCTGTTCGCTCCGGTTCAATGCAAATCTGGCGCATGAAACCGGATGGCAGCGACCAGGAACAGGTAACCAATGATGATTTTAATAACTGGTTTGCACATATTTCACCCGATGGAAAATGGATTGCTTTTATTTCATTTTTAAAAGATGAAGTGCCACCGGGCATGCATCCGCCATACAAACATGTGTATATAAGAGTAATGCCGTTTGACGGTGGCGAACCTAAAGTAGTTGCCTATATTTATGGAGGACAAGGCAGCATGAACACACCCTCGTGGTCGCCTGATAGTAAAAAGCTTGCGTTTATCAGCAATACAAATATGAATGAAGAAAAATAAGTTGCTGCAACATATAAGTTTGATTTCATTGTTATGACATGATGATTAAAAAAACATTCACGTACCTGTTTGCTGCTTATTTTTTTGTTTCCTGCAACAAGCCAGATAAAATGTTTTCTGTTTTATCATCATCACAAACGGGCATTGATTTTAAAAATACTTTAAACGATACTCAAGATTTAAGCATTCTTAATTACATCTACTATTACAACGGCGGAGGTGTTGCTATTGGTGATATTAATGATGACGGATTGCCGGATATTTATTTCACCTCAAACAGTAAAGGCAACAACAAACTTTATCTCAACAAAGGCAATTTTAAATTTGAAGACATCACTGCAAAAGCAGGCGTGGCGGGCACTTCAGACTGGTGTACCGGAACAACAATGGCTGATGTAAACGGCGATGGGTTGCTCGACATTTATGTTTGTGCTGTTACTCACATGCATGGCTTACAGGGTCACAACGAACTCTTCATTAACAATGGCAATAATACTTTTACTGAGCGTTCAGCAGAATATAGGTTGAATTTTTCCGGGTATTCTATCCAGGCAGTTTTTTTTGATTACGACCATGATGGCGACCTGGATTGTTTTGTATTGAACCAATCAGAACATCCTAATCAAAATATATCAGATACAAGTAATCGTCATTCCTTTGATGCAAATGCAGGCGAACGTTTTTACCGTAATGATAACATCAACGGCAAAATAAAATTTACTGATGTTTCAAAAACAGCAGGTTTATATCAAAGCAGTTTATGTTATGGTTTAGGTGTAAGTGTTGGCGATTTGAACAATGACGGATGGGAAGATATTTATGTAGGAAATGATTTTCATGAGAACGATTATTACTACATCAATAATCATGATGGAACTTTTACTGAAAGTGGTGCACAGCATTTCAGGCATTACAGCCGTTACAGCATGGGTAATGATATTGCTGATTACAATAACGATGGTCAGCTTGATGTTGTAACAGTTGATATGTTGCCTGCAGATGAAAAAACATTAAAGAATTATGGCAATGGTGAGCACCTGCAAACATATTTGCAAAAGATAACGAACAAAGGTTACCAGGAACAATATTCAAAAAATTGTTTGCAAAGGAATAATGGCGATGGAACAAGCTTCAGTGATATTGGTTTAATGAGCGGCATATCTGCGACAGACTGGAGTTGGAGCCCGTTGTTTGTTGACTTTGATAATGATGGTAACAAAGATTTATTCATTTCAAGCGGTATTGTAAAACGACCGCTTGATTTGGATTTTGCAAACTTCTTCGCAGGTATAAAAGACCCGAGAGTGTATGGTACGCCGCAGGAATTTCAACAAGCATTGGTAAACAAAATGCCGGAAGGAAAATCGCATCCATATTTTTTTAAAGGCAACAGTGCATACGGTTTCAAAGATGTTTGTAAAGACTGGGGCACTGCAGATATGCGGGGCTTTTACAACGGTGCTGCTTATGCAGATTTAAATAATGATGGCAATGTTGATGTTGTTATTAATTGCCTTAACAGCAATGCAATCATTTTAAAAAATAACAATAAAATCAACAACTATTTATCTGTTGTATGCAAAAGCAATGATTTGAATAAAAATGGCATCGGCGCAAAAGTTTATGTTTTTACAAAAGATAAAATACAGTATGAGCAACTGATGTTAACGAGAGGTTTTCAATCATCATCAGAACCGCGATTGCATTTTGGTTTGGATAGTACAAAAACAATAGATAGTATTTTAATTATTTGGTCAAACCAGCAATATCAAATCA
>JAICKT010000436.1 GCA_025927795.1 Parafilimonas sp.
CACTGCGCAATCATTGCCGGGTGTTTATCGAACATGCCATTATAAATTTTTCGTGCATTGTCGTAGTCTGCATCTTGTGGCTGGACAAGCTTACCACGCAAACTTGTTTGAAATTGATTGATGGTTTCTTTTGGCAGCATAGGTGAGTTTTTAATAGAGCACTCTAAGGTAATACTCTGTTTTTATCTATGCAAGCTTAGGTAGAGTTACAAGCTGTAAATCGCAGTTAAAACAACGGCGGCCATATGAGTACAAGGATTGCAAGAAAAGTAATTAAATCGTTTCATGTACAGCCGTCAAACAATGTGGAAGAATGCCAGCTTACGCCGCGTAAAAAAATTGCATGCGCTGGTTGAGGTTTAAGTTATAAAAAAATTGCTGATAAATTTATTGTGAGCATCAGTACAATTAGTACGCATATTGCAATATCCATCATAAGCTGCATGTAATTTCAAAGTAGAAGCTGTTGCCAAAATTTTAAGAAAAAGCTGATAAAGGTTTTTAAGTAAGGATTTATTAAACTATCCGCTAACTTATATTTTTATAAAAAATTTATGGCTGATAACACACAACGCTTTAGCAACAGGGTTGATAATTACGTAAAGTACCGCCCGTCTTACCCAACAGATATAATTTCTTTTCTTAAAAAAAGAATTCAGTTTAATAACAAATTTGTAGTTGCTGATATTGGCTCAGGAACAGGGATTCTTTCGCAAATGTTTTTAGATAATGGCAATACACTTTTTGGTATTGAACCAAACGAACCAATGCGCAAAAAAGCTGAAGAATTATTGTATAGTTATTCATCCTTTAAAAGCATTAACGGCACTGCAGAGCAAACAACATTAGAAAATGAAAGTGTTGATTTAATAACAGCGGCGCAGGCATTTCATTGGTTTGATGCAGAAAAAACAAAAGCAGAATTTAAGCGCATTTTAAAACCAAATGGTTATTGTTGTTTGATTTGGAATGAACGTTTGGTTACATCAGGTTTTGAAAAAGCCTATGAACAATTGTTGCTTGATTATGCAATTGATTATACCAGCGTTAATCATAAAAATATTGATGAGAAAAAAATAGCTGCATTTTTTGTACCGCATCAATTTATACAACAAACATTTAGCAATAAACAGGTTTTTGATTTTGAAGGATTGAAAGGCAGGCTTCTCTCCTCTTCATACACACCCGATGAAAATCATCCGAAACATAAACCGATGATTGAATCACTCAAAAATATTTTTAATTCATTCAATCAAAATAATACAGCGCAATTTGATTATGAAACGAAAGTTTATTTGAGTAAGATGAGTTGAATAAAAAAGCGTCATACACTCAAGAGTAATGACGCTTTAAATAATATAAACAATTTAATTCTTTGTTCTGTTTTGATAAGCTGGTTGTGTTGGCGCAGTATATCCTTTAGTCTTCATCTCATTTTTTATTTCTGATATTGCACGTTCTAATTGCGGGTCTATCCCTTTTGTCATCGCACCTAAATCTTCGCGCACTTCAATATCAGGATCAACACCATGACCTTCAGCAAACCATGTTCCATCAGGATTAAAAAATCTAAACGTTGGAACGGTAATACCGCCACCATCAATTAAAGTAGGAGCTCCACTAATACCAATCAATCCTCCCCATGTTCTTTCACCAATTAAAATACCAAGACCTTTCTTTCTAAAATAATCAGGAAAAGCATCTCCGCCTGAACCGCTCCATCCATTTATCAGCATAACCTTTGGACCAAAGTTAGCATTGGAAGGAGATGGTATCGGTTTGCCATCGCGTATAGCATAATATGCAAGCGGTGTGCGATTAAGCATTTCAACAAAGCGGTCAGGAATTTGGCCGCCATCATTAAAACGTTCATCAATTATTAATGCCTTCTTATCCCATTGTGCATTGAATTGTCGTATCAATTCACTTTGTCCATCGAAACCCGTGCTTGGTACATAGATATAACCAACTTCTCCATTTGTTTCACTATCTACTTTATGGCGCATGTCTTCAATCCATGCAAGATTACGCAAACGATATTCATTGTCCATTGTTTGAACAATTGCTGTTTTTGCATTTGCAAATGATGGCGTTGAATTGTATGTAAGCTCAACTGTTTTTTTTGCGAGACCCTGGAAAGCGGCATAGGGTTCCTGTGCAGTTGTAAGCGGCACACCATTTACCGCAAGAATATAATCACCTTCATGTATATCAATGCCGGGCACATCTAAAGATGAGCGTGCCTCCGCATCCCAATCTGCGCCGTGTAAAATCGTTTTTATTTTATAATAGTTGCCATCTGCTTCCCAGTTTACACCTAAATAACCCACATCCTCATGTTTCGCTTCTTCTAAATCGCCGCCGCCATGATATGTGTGTGATGAACTTAATTCGCCAATCATTTCACCAATAATAAAATCTACTTCTTCACGCGTCATTGCACCGGCAAGCATTTTTGAATAACGTTGTTTTACTTTATTCCAATCAACACCATGCATGTTAGGATCATAAAAATAATCGCGTTCCAGGCGCCATGCATCTGTAAATATTTGTTGCCATTCCTGTTTCGGATCAATCATCATCTGCATATCTGATAAATGCAATGGCTTTTCAAACTTCTGACTTTCATTTGCAGCAATTACTGCATAATCATTATCTTTTTGAACAAGCACTTTTTCGCCGTTCGCTGAAAGCATATAATTATCTATACCATCTGAAATCGTTCTTTCTTCACGCTTGTCAATATCATAATACTTCAAAGAAGGTTTTGTTCCAGCAGGCAAGCCGGTGTTTGGTAATTTCAGATAAATAATTTTTCCTTTTGCTGCACTTAATTGTCCATAATTTCCATTGTTTAAAGGAAGTATTACCATGCGTTCTTCCAGTCCATTAAAATCTATATCTACATTATTAGCATCAGATTTTTTTTCTTTTGCAGTTGTATCTTTTGCATCTTTTTTATCTTCTTTTTTTTGTTCTGATTTATCTTCATCTGTTTTTATTGCAACCGTATCATTCTTTGGCGCAATTAAAGAAGGCGTAGATTTTTTTAAACTTATCACACCAATCTTACTTGAGTTAGCATAAATAAATGTGTTATCAATATCGCTGTAAAACGGCTGAAAATTATTTGTTACAACGGCATAAATGTATTTACCGTCTTCATTAAAAACAGGGCTTGAACAATTATAAAAACCACTTGTTGCCTGTTGTAATTTTTTATTTTTATAATCATAAATAAAAACGGCGTTGTGCTGATTTTCTATATCTCTTGCATAAGTAAACCAGCGGCTATCAGGAGACCAGCTTACAGTAAAAGGTTCAAGCGCGCCTTGCGTAAATGCTAAAGCTTTATCTACATCTATTGTTTGCCCGCTTGAAATATCATACACTTTTATGTGCATTGCTTTATCAATAAATGCAAGCTTTTTGCTATCAGGCGACCAAAATAAATTGTACCTGAAACCAGCACCGTAATCAGTTAATTTCTTTTCGCTGTTTTCTTTATAAGGATCTTTAATCCATAATTCATATTC
>JAICKT010000625.1 GCA_025927795.1 Parafilimonas sp.
AAGATCCAAATATTATAAGTGTTGCACCGCGGAATCGCGGAAGTTGGGGAACGGCTGCAAAATTGAATAGTGATTCAACAATAAACTTCGATTACGAAACGGTTGATGAATCTTTTTTGCCAACATTAAAAATTCCTTTGGTGCAGGGAAGAAATTTTTCTGCTGATTTTCCTTCTGATTCTGCAAATTCAATTTTGGTAAATGAAACCTTTGTAAAAAAAGCAGGATGGAAAAATCCAATCGGGCAAACTGTAAACTTTTGGTACAACAATAATAAAAAATACAACATAATTGGTGTAGTGAAAGATTATCACTTTCGTCCATTAAATGAAAAGATAGGCCCGCAATTATTTACCATGAAAAAAGATAACAACTATGGAATGGTTTTCATAAAAATAAAACCCAACACAGCAGTAGCAAGTTTAAAAACGATTCAAAAAACATTTAAACAATTGTATCCATTAAGCCCTTATAGTTATACATTTTTAAATGATGAAAACAAAAAAAATTATGAGGCCGAAGCAAAATGGAAACAGATAATGTTTTTCGGCGCCATACTCACCATTTTCATTTCGTGCATTGGTTTGTTTGGCTTATCTGTTTTATCTGCTGAAAAACGAACAAAAGAAATTGGTATTCGTAAAGTGTTAGGCGCTTCAGTAAACAGAGTGGTAAGTATTCTTTCAAAAGATTTTTTAAAGCTCGTTTTTATTTCATTAATTATTTCAATACCTGCGGCGTGGTTTGTTGCAAATAAATGGTTGCAGAATTATCCATATCGAATCACATTGAGTTGGTGGTTGTTTGCATCAGCAGGAATTTTGGTAATATTAATTGCATTAATCACAGTAAGTTTCCAGGCAATAAAGGCAGCGATAGCAAATCCTGTGAAGAGTTTAAGAACGGAATGAAGATAGTGAATGGTGAGTGGTGAGTGGTGAATAAATAAAATTAGATAAATCATTTAATCATATAAATCGAGGGTCAGACAATGTTCAAAAATTATTTCAAAACAGCATGGCGAAATATTATTCGCAGTAAAGGTTTTTCAGTTATTAATATTATGGGTTTGGCTTTGGGCTTAGCCTGCAGTTTAATAATATTGCTTTGGGTAAATGATGAAAAGAGTGTTGATGCTTTTCATAAAAATAAAAAGTATTTATACCAGGTTTATGAACGCAATTATTTTGATGGCAAAGTAACAGCAGATTATCCAACGCAAGGGTTATTAGCAGAAGAATTAAAGCGGGTAATTCCTGAAGTTCAGTATGCAAGCGGTTTTGAATATGCTGCTGCACCCGGTAGTGCAAACACTTTTGAAGCAGGAGAAAAAATTGCAAAGATGAATGGCATGTTTGCAGGCGAAGATTTTTTAAAGATGTTCACCTATCCATTATTGCAGGGAAGCACAGCAACAGCATTAAATGAGCCCAACAGTGTTGCCATATCAAAACACATGGCTGAATATTTTTTTGGCAATGCTGCAAATGCAATGAATAAAACAATTCGTTTTGAAAACAAAGAAGATTTAAAAATTACTGCTGTGTTTGATAATGTGCCTGCAAACTCATCGCAGCAATTTGATTTTTTAAGAACCTGGAGTGATTTTGTACAACAAAATGATTGGGTGCATAACTGGGGAGACACAGACCCACAAACATTTATACAATTAAAGCCCGGTGCTGATGCAAATAAAGTTCAGGCGAAAATCAAAGACTTTATTTATAACTACAGGCAAAAAGATAAAAGCTTTATCATGGAGCTGGCGCTGCAACCTTATTC
>JAICKT010000543.1 GCA_025927795.1 Parafilimonas sp.
CGCAGTCTTAATGTTTTGATTGATGACCTTCGTGCACATCCCAAGCGGTACGTGAATATTTCAATCTTCGGTGGAAAAGATAAAGGCAACTATCTTACAGAGCCACTGAATGATTCTGCAACAAAAAAGCCATGAAGTTTAATAAACTGATATTTTATTTTTTCAGCAGCATCTTTTTTTTCTTACATATAAACTTAAGCGCACAACCGGTTGCAGATTCATCAGCTAAAAAAAAAATAATTATTCTTAATGCAGAGCGGCTTAATTATCAAAAAAAAGATTCTGCTGAATTTCAATCCGCCGCAGGTAAAGTAATAATCAAACAAGAAACAACATTGTTTTATTGCGATAGTGTTGTGCTGAATAAAACACTCAACATGCTTGAGGCTTTTAATCATGTGCATATAAATGATAACGACAGCATCAATACATATTCTGATTACCTGCGTTATTATGGCAATGATAAAAAAGCTTATCTGAAAGGCAATGTAAAACTTACTGATGGCAAAGGCACACTTACCACACCCGATCTCGATTATGATTTAAATACACACATCGGCATATATACAAAAACAGGCAAAGTGGTAAATGATAAATCTGTGCTTACAAGCCAGGAAGGTTATTATTATGGTGAAACCAAAAATGTTTATTTTAAAAAAGATGTGGTGCTGATAAATCCGGATTATACTGTAACAACAGACACGCTTCTTTATAACACTTATACAAATATTGCAACATTTACAGTACCTACTTTAATTAAAGCAGCAAATAAAAGAAAGGTTCTTACTTCAGGCGGATATTATGATATGCAGAATAAAAAAGCATATTTTAATCAGCGCCCGCATATTGAAGACAGCACAACGCTTCTTGATGCAGATGAAGTTGCTTCAGATGATTCAACTCAACAAAGCGAAGCCAGCGGAAATGTAGTTTATAAAGATACCGCACAGGGTGTAACTATATTTTCAAACAATTTAAAAAGCAACGGAAAAGCATCTTCTTTTCTTGCAACGCAAAAACCGATTATGGTTATTAAGCAGGATAAAGATTCTATATATATGGCAGCAGATACTTTTTTTTCCGCAAGACTTTCAAACTTGCGAAAGTATCGGAATGTGCCTGTAATTCTTGATTCATTGCCTGTAACAGATTCTATAAGAATTAATGATTCTGCTACAGCAAAAAATGATAGTGCAAGAGACCGTTTTTTTGAAGCGTATTATAATGTAAAAATTTATTCTGATTCTTTGCAGGCAGTTGGTGACAGTTTATTTTATTCTTCAGAAGATTCTGCTTTTCGTTTATTTCATAATCCTGTTGTATGGAGCAGAGAAAGCCAGTTAAGTGGCGATACGATTTATCTTTTTACAAAAGATAGAAAACCTAAACGCATGTATGCATATGAAAATGCATTAAGCGTACAAAAAGTAGGTCCTGATTATTATAACCAGGTAAAAGGCCGAACTATGAATGCATATTTTTTAAATGGTGATATTGATTCCGTACGTACAAAAGGCAATGCTGAAAGTATTTATTATGGGCAGGATGACAGCAGTAAATTTATTGGTGTAAACCAGGCAACTGCAGATGTGATAGATATGTATTTTGTTAACCGTGAAGCGCAGCGTGTTGTGTTTAGAAATAATTTGCAGGGTACATCTTATCCTATGAGGCAAATGGATCCTGAAGAAATGCGTTTACGTGGTTTTAAATGGTTAGATGATCGTCGTCCAAAAACAAAATATGATTTGTTTGGAAATTGATGTTGCTTCAATTTTGCTAATCTGCTAATTAAAAAATCAATTGCCATGTATAATTTACTTAAAGGAAAGAAAGGAATAATTTTCGGTGCACTAAACGAACAAAGTATTGCATGGAAAACTGCAAAGGCTTGTTTTAATGAAGGTGCGGAATTAGTTTTAACTAACGCACCAATTGCTTTACGCATGGGTGAAATAAACCAGCTTTCAAAAAAATGCAATAATGCGCCGGTGGTTCCAGCGGATGTTGTGAATATGGATGATTTGAAAAAATTATTTGAAGAAAGTATAAAGCATTTTGGTGGTAAAATTGATTTTATTCTGCATTCAATAGGAATGAGTTTAAATATGCGCAAGGGCAAATCTTACACAGAAATTGATTACAACTTTAATCAAAAAACTTTAGATATTTCTGCAACGAGTTTGCATCGTGTGTTGCGTACTGCGTGGGAACTGGATGCATTGAATGAAGGTGCCAGTGTCATTGCACTTACATATATTGCAGCACAGCGGGTTTTTCCCGATTATAATGAAATGGCTGACGCAAAATCTTTATTGGAAAGTATAACACGCAGCTTTGGTTATCATTATGGAATAAAGAAAAAAGTGCGTGTGAATACTATATCTCAATCACCAACGCGTACAACGGCAGGCAGTGGTGTAAAAGGTTTTGATGGCTTTATTAATTATGCAGAAAAAATGAGTCCGCTTGGTAATGCAAGCGCAGAAGATTGC
>JAICKT010000452.1 GCA_025927795.1 Parafilimonas sp.
ATTCATCTTTTAAATTATTTATTACCACAAATACTTCCTCTTTTTTACTTACATCAAAAGCAAGTGGCAAAACATTTATTTTATATGCTGATATTAATTGCTGTGCCAGTTCATTAAGTGTTTCTTTTCTTCTGCCGGTTATAATGCAATTCCATTTTTCTGCAGCAAATTTTTCTGCAATGGCTTTTCCAAATCCTGATGTTGCACCTGTAACAAGTATAGTTTTATTCATAAATTCTTTTGCAGATTATTAATATTGTTCTATGCGAATGTGCGCAAACTTTATCAATTTTTAAAAATCTGCAACGCTATATTTGCCGCCGTAAATAGTTATGAAGAGAATATTTCTGGTTGCATTATCCGTAATTTTTTATTTACACTTACAGGCGCAGCAATTTGCAATAAACGTTTCTGCAGTTAATAATAAAGTAAGAATAGAATGGGTAAATCCTTACAGAGATAGTGTTGTACAATTAAACATTCAGCGTTCGTGGGATAGTGTAAAAAATTTCAGAACCATCTTTGTACCGCTTTCACCCGAACTTCCGCAAAATGGTTATGTTGATGAGACTGCAGGTTATCCCGGCATGTATTACCGTGCATTTTATGTGCTTGCAAACGGAAGTTTCTTTTTTACAAAAGCGAAGAAGGTTACGAGTGGTTTAGATTTCACCAACGAAGTTCCTGCAGAACAAGCAAACGATACCAGTTTTTTGGTAACTATTCATGATGATGATTCTGTAATTGCGCAGTTAAGTTATAATGGCTACAAACATTTTAAAGATTCAATTATAAATTATACACGGGATACTTTGTATTCGCTCAGCGATGCAGATATTTTAATCCGCTATTATAATAATGATATTAAGTGGATTCCTTCAACACATGTTTTTACAACGTCGGATGGTTATGTGCAAATTTATCTCACAGATGCTTTGCAAAATAATTACAAGCTGCGTGTGTTAGATGAAAATCATAAACAGCTTTTTGTTATTCAGCATATAACACAACCACAGCTTTTGCTTGATAAAACAGATTTTATGCAATCGGGCTGGTATTTTTTTGAGTTGTTTGAAAATGATAAATTAAAAGAGCGTAACAAGTTTTATATACCGAAAGATTTTTGATCAGTTTCAAGTTTCCGATTTACAGTTTCCAGTTAACTCTACTTTTTTATACTTCTTATTTCATACTTCGTATTTTGCATTTACTTTTAAAAAAACTTTATGGTACCTGCTTTACGCGAAAAATTCAACTTATCATTTTCAAAAAAACAATATGAAGATTATTTGCAGGATTTAAATTCGCTACATCCGGGTGACATTGAATTCAGGGTTGCAGAAACACCGGTTTTTATTGATAAGCAATTCACACAAAAAATTTTATCTGCCTGTGAAAGTATTGTTGATGTTATTATAAGACCGGATTTTAAAACACTTACAGCGAATGCTGTTCCGCAAGATTTAAATGTGCCGAATGAAAATGATCACTCACATTTTATAGCATTTGATTTTGGTATTTGTGAAAATATAAAAGGCGAGCTTGAACCACAGCTAATAGAAATGCAGGGTTTCCCAACTTTATTTGCATACCAGGTTTGGCATGATGAAATAACGAGAAAGCATTATAATATTCCATCTAACTACGATTCTTATTTAAACGGGTTTACAAAACAAACATATCTGCAATTATTAAAAGATATTATTGTTGCTCATCATAATCCTGAAAATGTAATACTGCTTGAAATTTTTCCGCACAAACAAAAAACAAGAATAGATTTTTATTGTACACAAGATTATTTGCATATTCCAATTGTGTGCATAACAGAACTTGTAAAAGAAGGTAAGAAATTATTTTATGTGCAGAATGGAAAAAAGACAGAAGTTAAGCGTATATACAACCGTGTAATTTTTGATGACCTGCAACAACAATCACAGGAAGTACAGGAACAGGGAAAAATTTTGTTTGAAGATTTGGATGTTGAATGGGTGCCACATCCAAACTGGTTTTACCGCATCAGCAAATACACATTACCTTTTATTAAAAACCCGTACGTTCCTGAAACAAAATTTTTGAGTGATGTAAAAACAATTCCTGCTGACATTGAAAATTATGTATTGAAGCCATTATTTTCTTTTGCCGGGCAAGGCGTTGTAATTGACATTAAAAAAGAAGATATTGATAATGTAAAAGACCCGCACAACTGGATCCTTCAACGTAAAGTAAAATATGCTGATGTAATTAAAACGCCCGATGATCCTGCGAAAGCCGAAATAAGAATTTTTTATTTCTGGAAAGACGGAGAAGCAAGACCGGTTGCAACACAGAATCTTGCACGCATCAGCAAAGGAAAAATGATTGGCGTACGTTATAATAAAGACCGCGAATGGGTAGGGGGGAGCTTGGCATATTTTGAAAAATGATTTTAAGTAAGAGTAGCAGAACACAAACCGCAGAAAGCAAAACATTGCATGAACCTTCTTAAAGAAATTTTTGCACGAATCTGGGCGCTATGGGCTTTGCTGTTTTTCATTTCAACCATGTTTATTGCTTACCTGTTTTATATTCCATGTCATTTTTTAAAAGAACCACGAAGAGCAAACTGGCATCGCAGTGTTTCAAGAGTTTGGATGTGGATTTTTCTGCGGGTGATTGGTTGTCCGTTAAAAATTAAAGGCGCTGAGAATTTTAAACATGTTCCCAATTGTATAATTGTTTGTAGTCATAACAGCTTAATGGATGTGCCGGTAACAACACCATTTATGCCACGCGCTAATAAAACCATTGCAAAAAAAAGCTTTTCTTATTTTCCAATATTTGGTTGGATTTATAGTTTCGGCAGTGTGCTTGTTGACAGGAACAGCGATGCAAGCCGTCGCAAAAGCTTTGAAGATATGAAGCAGGTTTTAAATCATGGTTTGGATATGGTTATTTATCCTGAGGGTACGCGCAATAGAAGTTATGAACCTTTAAAAAAATTTTATGACGGTGCATTTCGTTTAGCTGTTGATACAAAAAAGCCAATCATACCAACACTTGTTTTTAATACAAAAAAAGTATTACCTGCAACAAAAACATTCTTTATGTTACCACATGTATTAGAAATGCATTTTTTGCCTGCTGTTGAAAGCATAAATTGCACGGCGCAGGAATTAAAAGAAAAAGTTTTTAAACTAATGTGGGATTATTATAAAGCGAATGAATAAATATTTTTAGATAGTAATTCCAAATCCAATAGCTGAATTACATATTCCGATGCATGTTAGCGATACTTTCATTCACATGCATCCGGCCAGTTTCTTATCAATAACTCACGTTAAAATATTTATGTATGTAGCTCTATTTTTTTTACTTCATTTTACTTGCC
>JAICKT010000454.1 GCA_025927795.1 Parafilimonas sp.
AACATTGATGCAACACAAGAAGAGATTGAAGAAATTATAAAACTTATTCAGCAGTTTGATCCGGCTGGTGTTGGTGCGAGAGATTTACAGGAATGTTTAATGCTGCAGTTGCAAAGGCAACAGGTAGATGGGAGAGAGGTTTCACTTGCAATAAAAGTTGTTGAAAAATACTTTGATGAATTTACTAAGAAGCATTACGAAAAAATTCAGCGCGGCTTAAATATTACTGATGATGAATTGAAAGATGTTATCAATCTTATACTAAAACTAAATCCACGCCCTGGTGGTAATGTTGGCGAAATAAATAAAGCCGAAAGTTATATTATACCTGATTTTTTTATCTTAAATAATGCCGGCAAATTAGAGCTTACCCTCAATTCTAAAAACGCACCAGACCTGCGCATAAGCGAAGGCTATCGTGAAATGCTGAAAGAATATGATCGCGGCACAAAAAAAGACAGGCGCCAAAAAGAAGCAGTGCTTTTTATCAAACAAAAAATAGATTCTGCAAAATGGTTTATTGATATGATTAAGCAAAGACAAAACACTTTGCTTAATACAATGGGTGCGATTATGCATTATCAAAAAGAATTTTTTCTTACCGGCGATGAAACCACTTTAAAGCCGATGATATTAAAAGATATTGCAGAGATTACAGGGCTTGATATTTCAACCGTAAGCCGTGTTGCCAACAGCAAATTTGTACAAACAGAATTCGGAACATATCGTTTAAAATTTTTCTTTAGTGAATCGTTAAGCACAGACAGCGGTGAAGAAGTAAGCACAAGAGAAGTGAAAAAAATACTGAGTGATTTGGTTGAAGCAGAAAACAAAAAAAAGCCTTTAAGTGATGAACGTTTAACAGAACTGCTACAGGAAAAAGGTTATAATATTGCGCGTCGTACTGTTGCTAAATATCGTGAGCAGTTAAATATTCCTGTAGCACGTTTGCGTAAAGAATTATAATTATGAGTGAAGCAACTCCAACAGCAGATTATTCTTATATCAATCAACCGCAGGCTTTAAAAATAATTGCAAAAATTGTTTCCTACATTTTGCATCCGTTGTTTATTCCAACTTATGTTTTTTTATGGCTGGTAAAACGCTTTCCTATAAATTTTGATGATATTACGCAACAAGGTTTATTGTTTAAAGAGATAAGCGTTTTTATAAATGCAACTTTTTTTCCGGCATTTGCTGTTTTTCTTTTGTGGCGATTAAAATTTATTGAAAGTATTTATCTGCGCACACAAAAAGATCGTATTACCCCTTATATTATTACGATGATTTTTTATTGGTGGATGTGGTATTTGAGCCGTGGCTTTACCGATCAGCCAATTGTGCTCAAATTTTTTTATTTCGGAATATTTCTTACAACTGTCTTCGGTCTGCTCATAAATAATTTTATTAAAATAAGCATGCACGCAATTGGCGCCGGAACTTTTCTTGCATTTATAATTCTTACCTGTTTAATGTATCATACTTTTCTTGGTACAGATATAATGATCGCTACATTTTTAGCAGGATTAATTTGCACTGCAAGACTTATGCTTAATCATCATTCCACAGCAGAAATATATACCGGCTTTATTGTTGGAGTTATTTGCCAGTTACTCGGTGTTTGGATTGCTTTATAATGATTAGAGTTGTAATCTTTAATCGAAAGGTACAAGATCAGCATATTAATTTTTAATTAATAAATTGTCATCATGAAAAAATATTTTCTTTTTATCCTGTTTAATTTTTTTGCGATTGCTTTAATCGCACAATCAAATAATAGCAAACAGGGCAAATATGTTTTGGTAATACATGGTGGCGCGGGAACAATTTTGAAAAGCAATATGACACCTGAAAAAGAAAAATTATATAAACAAGGTTTACAAAATGCTTTAAATGCTGGAAGTGATATTTTAAAAAAAGGTGGTACAGCAATAGACGCTGTAGAAGCAACGATTAAAGTTTTAGAAGATGATTCTTTATTTAATGCAGGCAAAGGCGCTGTGTTTACAAATGAAGGCAAGAACGAATTAGATGCATCAATCATGGATGGAAAAACTTTAAAAGCTGGTGCTGTTGCAGGTGTTACCAATATTAAAAATCCGATAACTGCAGCAAGAGCTGTGATGGATAAAAGTGAACACGTGATGATGGCATATAAGGGTGCAGAACAATTCGCTGCAATGAACGGATGTGAGACTGTTGATCCATCTTATTTTTTTACAACACAGCGCTGGCTTGATTTACAGGAAGCAAAAAAAGAAGATTCATTAAAAGCATTGCATAAAGATTCAACGACAGGTTTACTAAAGCAACCCGATAATCATGATTATAAATATGGAACAGTTGGCGCGGTTGCGTTAGATATGAATGGCAATCTTGCTGCAGCAACAAGCACCGGTGGTATGACCGATAAAAGATATGGAAGGATAGGAGATTCACCAATAATTGGCGCAGGCACTTATGCTGATAATAATACCTGCGCTATCAGTTGTACAGGCTGGGGTGAATTTTATATTCGTTTGGTGATGGCAAAAACCATCAGCGACAGAATGCAATTTGCGCATGAAAGTTTAAAGCAAGCTGCTGATGATATGATCATGAAAAAATTGCCAGCACTTGGTGGTGATGGCGGAATGATTGGTGTAAATAAAGACGGAAATTTTGTTATGACATTTGATACTGATGGAATGTATCGTGGTTATGTAAAATCAGATGGTGAAAAGGGTATTGAGATTTATAAGTAATCACTTCAATTCAAACTCATCACCATCAGTATAAATACTCATCTTAACATCGTCAAATTTTATATAGCCTTTTTTTGTTACTGATAAATTTTTGGGATTTGAAAAAACAATTACCTGGCTTGCACCGGCTACTTTTATATTGTTGTTATGAACAATAATTGCAGTGCCTTCATCAATACCAATACATGGTAATGTTGGGTATTTTGCAATAGCTGTTAATAAACGATTATACCTGCTGCGTGCTACAAAATGCATATCAATAATTGCTGAGTCAATCAAACTTAATCCTTCCATAATTTCAAGATTTCCGTTCCATAGTTTTGGAAAAGTTGATTCATAAGTTGTATCGCCGAGTAATTGATTTCCTGTAATCATATAATGCGCCATCATTGCAGCACCTGCACTTGTGCCCGCAACAGTTGTTCCGTTTTTATATGCAGTTTGAATTGCGGTTTGTATCGGCGTATGCAAAGCAATATTCATAAAGCGGCTTTGATCTCCGCCGCCAAGATAAATAAGCTTCGCATGTTGAACAGAATCTAACCATGCTTGTTTGTTTACATCATTTTTTGTGAAATTAAAATTGAAA
>JAICKT010000459.1 GCA_025927795.1 Parafilimonas sp.
CCGGAAGACATTGGTGAAATGGTGGTGAATCTATTAAACATGCATCCGCGTACATTGCCAAGTAAAATAGAAGTACGACCATTAAAGCCAGCGAAATAAATCAGATGAAACGTTCAATGTTTCGCTGTTATTACAGAAGTATAAATTATTCTTTTGCAAGATGCGCCTCATTCAACTTTGGTTCAAATAATTCAATTGGATTGCCTGAAGGATCATCAATAATTACCTGCTTACCGCCAACGCCATTCACGATATCATTACGAAAATGAACGCCCGCTTTTTTGAGCTTATCTGTTATGCTGTTAATATCTGTAACGTGAATCGCAAACCGGTTCCATCCGCCGGGTGTTTGCTGTGTTCCATCCGGCATTTGCGCACCGCCGCCCGCCGAAGGGTTTGGTGCACTTAATACAAGCCGCAAATCATCATAAGAAAGCATTGCAAATGCCGGTGCCGGGTGCATTTCCAATTTAAAGTTTAATTGTTGTGTGTAAAATGATATTGCTTTATCAACATCATGCACAATGTATCTAACCTGAACTTTAGGCATAATTGGATTTTTGTTGTAATTAATTATAGTGAAGTTTGATAAAGTTATAAACTTAACCTGATTAGTAAAATTGATGGAGCTAATTGCTCAAAAGTTAGATTTAAAAATGTGATGCTAACTTTAATCTAATCACTTCAAATTAAATTAATGAAGCTATTCACTCTGTTCATCTTTATTTGTAGTGCAGCAAGCACTTTTTCTCAAACATCTTTGGATACACTCAGCTATCTTCAAAACAATAAAAATGTATATGGATTGATTGTTGAACAGAACAATCAAACGTTGTATAAGAAATATTTCAACAATTATAGTAGTGATAGTTTGTTGAATGATCAATCGCTCACGAAAAGTGTTGTATCTATTTTAATAGGTATTGCTATTGACAAAGGTTTTATTTCATCTGTTGATGAAAAAATTGTTGATTATTTTCCTGAACTAAAAGCTGATAGCGATACAAGAAAACAAAACATTACAATTCGCGAAATCATGAACCAGGCTTCAGGATTATATTACGAAGACCTCACACATTTATATAACTATTTAAAATTACCGAACCCTTCAAATTATGTTCTGCAACAACCAATGATTACAGAGCCGGGTTCTATATGGCATTATAATAATGCAGCTTCACATTTGCTTTCTGTAATACTTACAAAAGCAACGAAAATGAGCACATATGATTTTACGAAAAAAATGTTGTTTCAGCCATTAGGCATAACACATAGCAATTGGATGAAAATGAATGATGGTTATTATGATGGCTGCGGATTACGTAGCATGCGTTTAAATACAGAAGCATTAATTAAGATTGGTAAATTGATATTGTACAAAGGCAAGTATAATAATAAGCAAATCGTTTCAGAAAAATGGATACAGGAAATATTAAATCCTGGTAAAAAATATCAAAGCTATTGGGGATTTCCACAATCAGATTATGCTTTGTGTTTTTATCATTTCAAATATCAGCAAACAAATATTACATATGGCATGGGTTGGGGTGGGCAGTTTATTGTTATCATTCCTTCGCTTAATGCAGTCATTGCCATCAATCAAAATATTGCAGATGCAAATGCAGTTAAACAATCCACCGCTTTCCAGGAGCAAGTGTTTCCTGTTATATTTAAAATGTTGCAGCATTGATAATATTTCAATTCATCGCTCATATAAATAATGTAAATTATTTATTTGCACATTGATTTTTTTGTCCTCAATTATAACAAATGCACAGAAACCTTTTTAAAATTGCATTCAGCTTTATCATCACAACATTTTTTATCACATCAATAATTGCTCAGGAAGTGCACGAGCCAAAAATTGATTCTGATTGGGTAAAGCCATATCCGCCGTTTCGTATTGCAGGAAATTTATATTATGTAGGCACGTATGATCTTGGCTGTTATCTCATCACAACAAAAAAAGGAAACATTTTAATTAATACAGGAACTGCTGTTTCAGCAACATTGATAAAAAATAGTATTGAGCAACTTGGATTTAATTTCAAAGACATAAAAATTTTATTGGTGATGCATGCACACTTTGATCATGCTGGCGGCGTTGCAGATATTAAAGAACAAACGGGTGCAAAAGTTATAGCTGATGCTGCTGATGCAGATGTATTAGAAGCAGGTGGTAAAACTGATTACGAGATGGGCAAATATGGTGTATCATTCAAACCTGTTAAGCCTGATCGCTTATTGTATGATGGAGATATTGTAAAACTCGGCAATATGCAAATTACCATGCTGCATCATCCCGGTCATACAAAAGGTTCATGCAGTTATTTATTTACGGTGAAGGATTCAAGCAGAGTTTATCGTGTGCTCATTGCAAACATGCCAAGCATTATTACCGATAAAAAATTTGCAGATGTTACAGTTTATCCAACTATTCGGCAAGATTATGCATACACATTAAATGCAATGAAAAATATTCAGTTTGATATTTGGCTGGCTGCACATGCCAGTCAATTTAATTTGCAACAAAAACATCCATCCGGCAGTGCATATAATCCTTCTGCCTTTATAGATCAAAAAGGTTATGATGAAGAATTAAATGAACTGCAAAAAAAGTATGATGATAAGTTAAAGAAAGATGCAGAGCAATAATTTATAAGTGAGCAAACGGAGTCTTGGCAGTTTAGTTATTTATTCGACCCACACCAAATTGATCACTTGCACTGACAGCCTTATTGTTCTGGAAATCTATTTCAACCATTTTCTCGCTTTCTACATTGTTATAAAATTCATCCTGCAATGTTGTAACAATCCTGCGCGTTTTTACATCAATCACTTCACCGCTCGACGGATAAACATATTTCCCATCAATACTGAAAGTTATCCATCCGGGCATATCTCTCAGCGGAATCGTAGTTAGTTGCTGATATGGTGGTAACGCACTGAAAACATGAACGCGCATATTGTGTCCATCAGATAACCATATTTCTTTTTCATCAGGAGTAAGACCAATACCATGACTTGGATTGCCATGTCTTCTAACAGGTCCAGCGTCCCATCCTTGCACTTCAATCCTTGCAATTTTTTTCCCTGATTGAACGTCTCCCACTTCAAAGCCCAGCAAACTATCAACGGTAACATACACACGGGTTTCTTTGCCATTAATAGTAAACGGGCGAACGAAGTTTCCAAAAGGACCAATCTTATTTATAAGCGAATGCGTTTTTGCATCTGCTATATAAACCCATGGTGAAGCAATATCATCG
>JAICKT010000361.1 GCA_025927795.1 Parafilimonas sp.
CACCTGTTATTAAAATCGTTTGAATGTTCATAATATTTTTTCATCACTCATCAATTATTGTTCCTTACCAGGCGGCTGGCAACGCTTCTTCCATTCTTCACGAAACTTTGTACGTTCCTCATCACTCATGTTCATCCATTTCTGCCGCCATGGCGGACCACCGCGAAATATGTTCGGCCTATGATCTCTGTATCTTCTTCCAAATCCAAAAAATAAAATTCTGCATAAAACAAGCAAGCCAGTTGCCTGCCAGTAACTGATTTTTTCTACATGTAAAACTGCCGGGAAAATAAAATTCCATAACAGCATTACAATAAACCCAAACAGAAATATTGCGGCAATAAAAATTACAGGCAATTCAAAAAATAATCTTCTGCGTTTACGATACATAAAACAAAGTTTAGTAATTCATAAATTCATTGTACAAATCTTCAAGCCGCTTACGCAGGTTTTGCACTGCATAACGCTTTCTTGAAATAATTGTTTTTAATTTTTCATTCTGCATATCTGCAATTTGCTGCAGCGTTTTATCTTCCAGTTCATTCATTATAAAAACTTCGCGCTGGTTTTGCGGCAATTCTTTTAAAGCATCAAACAAAGTTTCCCAAAATAACTGTTGCAGCTCTTTTGTTTCAATGTTATCTGATTCGCTTAAAAAAATATTTGTAAAACTTAAATCTTCATCCTCATCCTCAACAAAATCTTCATCCGATTTTTTGATCTTCTTTTTTCTGTAACTGTCAGTTATTTTATTTCGCGCAACACGATGCAGCCAGCCACTCATACTGTTTATATCTTCAATTGAAGATTGGTTGCTTAACTGGTACCACACATCCTGTAAAATATCTTCTGCATCTTCGGTTGCAGACACACGACTGCGTATAAATGCAAACAAGTGATTGCCGTAAGATTTTATAACCTGGAGTATATTATTTTTTTCTGTGGCTATTTCAGCCATCACCTTTTTTTAATGAAGACGATATAAAATTGAAATTACTTTAACAGGTTATTTTTATTGCAGGTTCGAGTTACTTTTTAACAGCTTATTTTTTTGACTGATGCCAGAAATAAGCAATCGCAAATCCGATTGCCGCATAAATTAATAAACGAATAAGCCATTCTGTAAAACTTTTCTTTTTCATATCTGTCAACCGTTTTTCAATTCTTCACTCATTGTTTCAGATGATAGTCTTCTCGTAAACTTCTTAAATTTTTGCATTCGTTTTTATATAATCATTTGATTTTTTCTTTTCTAAGTGTGGATGATGATGTACTTCCATACTTTATTTAAGATGATGTTTGCTGTTGTAAAAACTAATAACATTGGTTGCTTTTGCCCGTAAACTATTCAACAATGTGCTTTGTGCTTTTGTAACTCTTAAATACAATTGTAACTGGTTAAACCATTTATTTAATAACGCTCTGTTGTTAGAAAACAATACCGGTCCATTTAAAGAGCTGCTGCCGGTGTCAGCGCCGTTAAGTGAAGAAACATTCTGAAGCGGTGAAATCACTTTAAAGTTGGCTAATTCATTCAATGTATTTCGTACGTTATTCTGCGCTTCCTGGTAAATAGTCGTTTCAAAATCATAAGCATTTCTGTACATTCTTTCATAAGTAAGAATGCTGTCGGCATCTTCTTTCTCCAATAACCTGAAACCACCTGCATTGGCGAGCTGTGTTATGGTACGATCATTCAACAAAAAAGGCCTGTTTACTTTTGAATATTTAATCAATACACCCATACAGGATGTTGCTGTAAGATTATTGGTAACGGTATCATAGCATTGATACATGCTGTTTAAAGCATTTATTTTGGCTTCATCAAATTGAATTATATCATTCATTCGTGCTGTATCAGATTCGAGGTCTTCAACAAGAGATTGAATATATTGTTTCCCCTGTTCACTTTCGTTAATATGCTCTCTTAAACTTTCTGCAAAAAAACCAAGTGTTACCGCAAGAAATATCATTACAAACTCCAAAAAATATTCTTTGAAATTTTTCTTTTCTACGTGTGGATGATGATGTACTTCCATTGATTCGGTTTGTAGTTTTGAGTTTTCAGTTTGTAGTTGTTCAATAGTCTTCAGCGTTTTGCTTTCTTTCAGACTTTCGACTTTCCGTCTTCCTGACTTTCTACTCTTTTTTCTTCTTCACTCATATTCCAAATGATATTCTTTTTTTAAAACACTTATTGTGTTTTTTATTTGATTTAATATTACCACATGTCCGCTCTTGATGCCATATTGCAGGTAAAAGGCAAACTTCTTTAGTTTGTCGTTATATAATTTTATTCCTTCCCTGTTTGTAGTGTCAATAGCAGCATACTCAGGTATGTCTGATAATTTCAATTCACCGGAATAAGACCTGAGATGTTTTATAGCAATCATGCTCATTGAGTCTGTAACAACCCTGTCTGCAAAAACATAACCCGACATGTCAATATCATCTTCCATATTTTCTACAAATGGCTCTATCTGCTGATTATATTGTTTGTATTGTTCTTCGAGTTCGCTAAGACTGTTCGCTGCAATTTTATTCCTGATTAAATGATACCCTTCGCTATGCAACTGAGATAAGGTTCGCTCGGTTGGATGGAAATTATAACTCCAGCCGGTGCCAATAATAAACGCCTGGTATATCAGCCTGTCTTTACCTGTGAGGGAGGGCAAGCTTAAAAGATGCATTGTTGAATCAAGCCATGTTAAGTGATAGGGAATTAATTTATCAATACTTAATTCCAAAAAAGCAGAGTCAGTTTTTAAATCCTCAATCATCGATCTCACATACTCTTTTTCTTTTGCGTTATCACTTAAATGTTCACGAATATTTTCCGCAAAAAAACCAAGCGTTACTGCAAGAAATATCATTAAGAATTCCAAAAAATATTCTTTGAACCCTTTCTTTTCTACGTGTGGATGGTGATGTACTTCCATTTTCTCAGTTTATAGTTTTGACTGTTAATTTTACTTAATCAACTTCTCAGTCATTTCAAATGATAATCTTGTTTGATTAATGCAATTAATCTTTCTGCAAGTTTCTTTTGGCGCACAGCAGCAATACAATCAAATTTTTCTGCAGCCCCCAGGTAATAATAGTTTTGCGCAACTTCGTTTATTGTTTTTGGATCTGAAGAAAGCAATGCCGGATGCCCTAACGGTAGCTGAACAATAGTGTGCGACCTGTTATATTTATCATATCCAACTTTCATTTGGGAGAAAACATACGTATCAAAGAGCAAATAATTGTCCTTGCATACCAAGTCATTTTTTAGCCTTACATAATCATCCTGGCTCGACAGCAATTGAAAAGTTACATAATACAACCCGAGGCTATCGATTAGATTTCTTGGTTGAATTAATTTCAACATTCCCGCAGCCTTCATTTGATCGAAAGTTTTTGAATTGGTATAGAAATAGTTGATATTGGAAGTCACAGCCCTTGCATCGAGATAAATTTGCGAAGTATTCGATAAGTCGCTGTGCAGCAAATTCACCAGAGAATCAGATAAAGTATAACTGTACGTATTTCCATCAAGTGCAATATCAAAATGCATTACATCACTTTCAAGATCCATCAAAACAGATTTAATGTCTTCGGTAATTTCGTTATTGTCCCTGATGTGCTCCCTTAAATTATCTGCAATAAAGCCAAGCGTTACAGCAAGAAATATCATTAAGAATTCTAAAAAATATTCTTTGAAATTTTTCTTTGCTACGTGTGGATGATGATGTACTTCCATGTTTTCAGTTTGTAGTTTATGGTTTGTAGTTCAGAAATATTTTCAGTTTCTGTTGTCTGTTGCTGTTCTATGTCTTGTTCGTCACTCATTCTAAATGATATTGTTTTTTTAACAAGCTGATTAAATGGATTGCCTCTTTGGAAGCAGACAATGCCCGCTCGTTCATTAGTTTTAAAATTCCATAATAATATTGATAGCGCATCATTACAGCATTAATGGCAATGCGATCGGTAGAAATCAGCGCCGGGTTGCTTTCTTGCGTAAAGCGTGAAGTATTTTCATTTTCAATTTTCTTCACTATAGAAAATAAAACTGCTGCATCAAAAATTCTGTCGTTAATTGAGATAACCTCATTCATCCTTTGCTTCTGAAAGTCTGACCAATAATCAAACCTTTTTATCCATTGATAATAAGAGCCGATGCTATCTGCGATAAACTGCTTTTTAATAAGCCTGAGCCCGCCGCTGCTTTTCATTTGCTCAAAGGTTTTTGCGGTTGGAGAAATTACACTGCTACCCATTGTAAGTTGCCGGGCCATGTAATAAAGTTGTTTATTATTATTGTGTTTATTTTGCGTGAGGTAAGTAATGATAGAATCAATTATACGGCAATGCGCCAGGTTAAAATTAATGGCTTTATTATACATTACGGTATCACTTTCCAGATCGTTCACCATTGATTGAACATATTCGTGAAGCTGATTTTTGTCTTTAATACTTTCTCTTATATTCTCGGCAATAAAACCCAGCGTTACCGCAAGAAATATCATAATGAATTCCAGGAAATATTCTTTGAATCCTTTCTTTTCTAC
>JAICKT010000415.1 GCA_025927795.1 Parafilimonas sp.
CTTCTCTTTGTTTGAAAACCATAATCGTGCATTGGATATGGTTCGATCATCTTCAGCATTTCGCCTAAAATAATTCCGCCGCTGCTTGATGGCGGCATACTTATAACATGATAACCGCGATAATCAAATTCAACAGGCTTGCGGTTTTTGCATACATAATTTTTTAAATCATTATAACCAATTAAACCTTTGCCGCGCTGCATTTCTTCAACAATTAATTTTGCAGTTACACCTTCATAAAATCCTTTCATACCCAAATCACGAATGAGTATCAAAGTTTTTGCAAGCTCTGGCTGAAACAATGTATCACCTTCCTTCCATGCTGTTTGTTTTATAAATGCATTTGGTTTTGTATTGTATTTTAAAAATTCTTCTTTGTTATAATTTAAACTATTTGCTTCGCTTTTTGTTAAAACAAAGCCGTGTTGTGCAAGGTCAATTGCCGGTTGAATCAAATCTTTAAAAGGAAGCTTTGCATATTCATGTTCAGCAAATAATCCTGCAACAGTGCCCGGCACACCAACAGATAAATGCCCGTTCTGGGACCAGTCAGTTCTTGCGTTTCCGGCAGAATCAATATACATATTTCGACTGCCTTTTAACGGCGCTTCTTCCCGATAATCCAATGCAATTAAAGAATCGTTTGCAGTTCTCGCAACAGTAAATCCGCCACCACCAATATTGCCGGCAGAAGGATGAACCACCGCCAATGCAAGTTGTGTAGCAATCATTGCATCAAATGCATTGCCGCCGCGTTGCATGATAGCGAGACCAATTTCACTTGCCAAAGGATGCGCACTTGCCACGGCACCATGTGTGCAGGTTAATATTTTGGTTGATGTGAAATGGTAAGGATTAACATCATTACCAATAACAGGTTTATTATTTTGACTACATGATATTAAAGCAATCCAGCAAAAACATAAAATCAAGAAGAAATTTTTCATGCTTTCAAACCTAAAGAATATTTCATTATTCAATGTGATTATTAAATTTTTTTAAACTTTCGTATAAAATTATTATCAGCGATAGCATTTAAAAAATTATTGCATTGGATTTGCTATATTCAATTCAACATAAAAAATAAGAATGAAAAATTTTTTTAAAACAGTGCTTGCTGCATTTGTAATTATATGTTTAAACAATAGTTGTTCTGCTCAAACGGGTTTGCAAAGAGTGGTAATTATTCGCCATGCAGAAAAACCTGATAAAGGAGATAACTTGTCTTGCAAAGGATTTAATCGTGCGCTGCAATTACCAGCAGTTTTATATAATAAATTTAAAGTGCCGGATAAAATTTTCGTTTCTTCAGTAAGTAATGGTAAATCTGCCAACCAGTTAAGAATGCTTGAAACAATAACGCCTTTTGCAGTAAAATACAATTTAAAAATTGATTCAAAGTATGATGTGGATGATGCAAAAGATTTAGCAGATGCCATTATGAAAACAAATGGTTATGCGCTGGTGGTTTGGCAGCATGATAAAATTGATAACATCGTTAAAGCACTTGACGTAGATACAAAAGGAATGAAATGGGGTGACGATGATTTCGATTCTATATGGGTAATTAATTTTAAAAATGGTAAAGGCACACTTGCTGTTGATAAAGAAAATTTAAATCCGGCTGATGCCTGCAACTATTAGTCTAATTCATAAAATATTTCTTTCTCTTTCGCTGTGCATTTAGATTTGCTAAATGTTGAAAATTGAATTATCCAATCTTCAGTTTCATAGTTTTCATGGTATACATGAAGAAGAAAAGAAAACCGGCGGCGATTTTAATGTGGATGCAGTTGTTTTTTTTGAGCCTGAAATTATTCCTGTACGACATTTGCATGAGACCATTGATTATTCGCTTTTGTACGAAATTATAAAACGACGCATGGAAAAGCCAACAAAACTATTAGAGACACTGGCAACAGAAATAGCGCAGCAAATTTTATTAACTGATAATAAAATACAGGAAGTATCGGTTAAGATAAAAAAGCTAAATGCACCTATACCTTTTTTTAATGGTGAAGTTTCAGCAGAGTATAATTTAAAACGATAGGAAGTTAATCTATGTTCAATTCTTATTTCACAAAAACTTTTGCTGTAATTATTTTTCTCTTTTTGATGACACATGTTTTTGCGCAGGATAAAAATGTTTTATTGAAACAGGCAAAAGATTTAGAATTAAAATTTGATGAAGCTAGTGCTTTGGAAAAGTATAAACAAATTATAAGTATAGACACATCAGATATTTTTTCGTTGGTGAAATGTGCTGAATTTAATTGCAGCATAGGAGAGCGGCAAAAAGATAAAAAAGTAAAATCGATTTATTTTGATTCTGCCGATGTGTATACACAAAAAGCTTATCGTCAAAACTCAAACAATGCAGATGCATGTTATGCTATGGCTTTGGTTGCAGCAAAAAAAACAGAAGTTGAAGATGATAACAAAAAGCTTTTAGAAGAGGTAAGACAAATAAAAATTTATGCCGATAAAGCGCTTTTCATTAATCCCAATCATTCAAAAGCAAATTATGTTTTAGGTAAATGGCATTTTGAATTGATAAGATTATCATGGTTAAAAAAAGCTGCGATAAAAACTTTTTACGGAGGCATACCCGATACACAAATTGATTCGGCTGCTTATTATATGGAAAAAAGCCGCGTATCAGATCCTTATTTTGCATTAGATTATCTTGATCTTGCAAAAGTGTATCAATACGATCATCAGCCTGGAAAAGCCATTGATGTTTTAAACAAACTCGTAAAATTACCAAACCGTACTTTTGATGATGCGGCGATAAAAGAAGAGGGAAGAAAAATGCTTGAAGGAATGCAGTAAAGCCTCCCCAACCCCTCCGGTGGAGGGGCTTTTTGAAAAGGTTTATATTAATTTAATAACTTAAAATTTTTAACGGGCTTATAAATCTTTCCCCCACCGGGGGAATAAGAAGGGGGCTTTATGATAAAAAAAATTTCGGTAATCGGTGCAGGTACTATGGGCAATGGTATTGCGCATGTATTCGCACAAAATAACTTCGAAGTAAATCTTGTTGATGTAAATGCATCGCAACTTGAAAAAGCATTGCAAACAATTTCAAAAAATCTTGACAGGCAGATTAGTAAAAACGCAATAACAGAAGAACAAAAAAAGCAATCACTTGCAAACATATCAACTTTTACAAAAATTAATGAAGGCGTTCAGGATGCTGACCTTGTAATAGAAGCCGCAACAGAAAATATCGAACTAAAACTTAAAATATTTAAAACACTTGATGAAGCTGCACCTGCTTCTTCAATTCTTGCTACGAATACATCATCTATATCAATAACAAAAATTGCAGCCGCTACAAAACGTGCAGAGAAAGTTATTGGTATGCATTTTATGAATCCTGTGCCTGTGATGAAACTCGTAGAAATAATCAATGGTTTTACAACTGATGCTGCTGTAACAGAAACGATAATTAATTTAAGTAAACAAATAGGTAAAGTTCCTTGCGTTGTAAATGATTACCCCGGTTTTATTGCAAATAAAATTTTAATGCCGATGATAAACGAAGCTATTTATAGTTTGTATGAAGGCATTGCCGGCGTTGAAGAAATTGATACGATAATTAAATTAGGAATGGCACATCCGATGGGACCTTTGCAGCTTGCAGATTTTATTGGTCTTGATGTTTGCCTTTATATATTACAGGTCTTACATGAAGGTTTTGGTAATCCAAAATATGCAGCTTGTCCGCTTTTGGTTAACATGGTAAATGCCGGACGCTTAGGTATAAAAACCGGCGAAGGCTTTTATACTTACACGCCCGGCAATAAAGAACTTGTTGTAAGTGCAAGATTTAAAAACTAAGCTTCAGAATATTTTTCTTCATCAC
>JAICKT010000158.1 GCA_025927795.1 Parafilimonas sp.
AGCAGGCGAAATATATACTGGAAAATGGAAAGATGCGCAAGGTAATAATTATCAAACCACTTTACCTGCCGCAAAACAAACAGGTGTTACGTTGCAAATAACATTGCAAGGTAGTTCGCGTGGTTTTGAGATTAAGCGTTCCGAGAACGCACCGGCTAATTTCAAAAAAATATACATCGTGGCAACCATGCAACAGCATCTTGTTTACTTTGCTGCTGCTAACCTGCAAGACAATTTTTTAACGGGCGGTTCAATGCCGGTAAGCGATTTACCATCGGGTATTTTGCAGGTAACACTTTTTGATTCTAACTGGGTTGCTGTTGCAGAAAGAATAACATTTATTAATAATGATGATTATCATTTTGAACCGGAAGCAGGTTTTTCAGAGTTAGGCCTGGAAAAAAGAAAACAGAATACGCTTGTAATAAACGTGCCTGATACTATTACCTCCAATCTCTCTGTTTCGGTAACTGATGCGGGCATTGGAATTGACAGCAGCGATGATATTATTTCAAGACTTTTGTTAACAGATGATTTAAAAGGAAATGTTTATCATCCATCTTACTATTTTACAAATAAAAGTGATACACTGCAACAGCAACTTGATTTGGTTATGCTTACAAATGGCTGGCGGCGTATAAACTGGCAAGATGTGGTAAATAATAAAATGCCTGTAATAAAATATCAAAATGATACAGATTACTTATCATTTTCAGGAAAAGTATACGGTGCTTCGGAAACAGATTTAAAGCAAGGTGGCTATATATTAATGATGTTTGATAATAAAAAAGATACAACACGCAAAGTTGAGCAGGCTCTGATAAATAAAGATGCAACTTTTTCTTTGCCCGATGCTTTATTGCTTGATACTACAAAAGTATATTATAAAGTAGCCGGCAGCGGAGACATGGCAAATGCATCTGCTGTAACATTTAATACAAGTTTGCCGGCGAATAAAATTTCAGGCAGTGATACAACTAATGCAATTGCTTTTGCTGATACGGCAACAGAAAATTACAGGCGCCGTTTGGCTGAAGAACAGGCAAGGTTATTAAAGATGCAGCAAGGCACAACTTTACAGGATGTAATTGTTACAACAAAAGCAAAAAGCCCGTTGGAGATACTTGATGAGAAATATGCTTCGGGATTTTTCAGCAGCGGTGATGCATACCAGTTTGATGTATTGAATGATCCATTTGGTAAAAACTCAATGAGTGTATTTACATATCTGCAGGGCAGAGTTGCGGGGCTTAACATTACAGTTCCTTCAGGAATAGGCAGTACACCCTCAGTTACATGGCGTGGCGGCACACCCACTTTTTATTATAATGAATCTCCTGTTGATCCAAGTTTTTTATCATCAATCAATATGTCTGATATTGCATATATAAAAGTATTCAGACCGCCGTTTATGGGTTCAATTGGCGGCGGTAGCAATGGTGCCATTGCAATTTATGCTCGCAAAGGTGGTGATGTTTCTCAAACAAAAGGCAAAGGTCTTCCTTATAAAATTGTGATTGGTTATACTGTGCAAAAAGAATTTTATTCGCCAAATTATGCAACGTTCGACAGCAGGAACGATGAACAGGATTTAAGAACAACCTTATACTGGAACCCGATGATACTAACCAACCAGGAAAATCATACTATCCGTTTGCATTTTTATAATAATGATATAACCAAAAGCTTTCGTATAGTATTGGAAGGTATGAGTACAGATGGCAGGCTTGCACATATTGAAAAAATTATTGAATAAAAAAGCCCTGTAATATGCAGAGCTTTGAAATTTTTATAATTAAGATCAGAATATATCATATCCCATACTCACATAATATAATGCACCAATGTAAGGGTTGCCAAAAGCATTGCGATAATAATGATTGATAATGTTTGTTCCTCCTAACTTAATTAATACTTTTTCTTTTGTGAAATGGTAACTTATTTGTGCATCTAATGTTCCGAATGAAGGAATTTCACCAGAGCCAAATGTGCCTTCCCAATTTGTTTTATCCTGCCATTTATAAATTACATTAAAGCCAAACCCTTTACCGGCGTTTGAATTAGATAACCCAATATTAAAACGTGTTTTTGGTGTGTTGTAAAAAGTAATAAAATTATCAGGAACATTAGTTAATTGATCACCTGAAACATTTGCGCTAACTGCATATCCTTTTCCAAGCTGATATTCCGCTCCAATGCCCCAACCGTTTGCTTTTACACCTGTTGAACTGTTAACTACAAAAGAATAATTTGTGCTGGTCAAAGGACTTTGCAATTCCGCAAAATTATCCGCTCTTGCTACTGCTTCCCGTCCTATAAAATCTTTGTATTTGCTGAAATAATAATAAGCATCTATTAATAATTTATTATTGATTACACCACGATAACCTATTTCATAAGACGACATCGTCTCCGGTTTAGCTTTAGCAAAATTTGCTTTTACCAATTGTGTGGAATCAATTTGACCAGCCTGATATGCTGCAACGCTTTCGGCTGTATACACCGGATTAGTATCAAAATGATATAAAGTATTAAATTCAGGTAAGCATCCAATTAAAACACTCCCTGGTGTAAATAAGTTTATATATTGATCCTGGTTATTAGGAAAACGGTAGGCCTGCTGATAAGATAATCGAATATTATTATCTTTTGCTACTCTAACGGTTGCTGTTGCCCTTGGAGTAAAACGACCATTAAAATTTTTGCTTTTATCATATCTGCCAGATGCACTTAATTTCAAAACATCATTCACTAATGACTTTTGTAACTGAACATAAGCTCCATATTCGCCAATATTAATCGGACCATCGGGTTCGTAAAAAATAGTGTTATTTGAATTGAGATGATAGGTACGGTAATCTGCACCCACCAATACATCTATTACTTTTACATATTGCGAAAAATTGTATTGCCCTTCAAACTGGTAAAGGCTTGACTTATCTGCAAATTGAGAACCGCCTTGGCTAATTGGTGTAGTAACAGATTTATTAAATGCGTTTTGATATTGTGCGGTACCAGGTAAATATCTTCCTGAATCAGCTTTTGAGCGGGCATAAGTATTAGCCAATGTTGGATTTAATCCACCAAATAAAACCCCGCCTGAATAATTGCCGACATACTCTCCAAACCATGTGAGATTATCTTTCCATGCGCTATTAATTGAAATAGCCGTAAGTGTTGTTGCATACGAATCACCAGAATTTTCCTGCGTAGTATAAGCTCTCAAAAACCAGTTAGGATTTTTGAATTCGAGTTTATATTGACCAATGCTGAAATTTTTTAAGGAATATCTGTCTGCGCCTGTATAAACCGTTGTTCCCCTGCCCCAATTCGCGGTTAAAGAAGCTTCTGTATTGTTCGATATTTTATAATATAAGCCACCGGAAATTTTAAAATCGTATGCATGATAATTAACCAAATCTTTTTCATAATATCCTGTGCGGCTTACTTTCTGATTACCATAAATATGATTTCGTAAGCCTAAATTAAATGGAATTAAACTAGTTTCGGTTGCTGCTAATGAACCAGTAGGATCAATGTTGTATAAACCAGCTATAGAAGCATTAATTTGTGCTTGTGTTGGCTGATCTGGAATAGTTTGATCCATGTATTGAACAATATCAAAACCACCGGTTGCTGCTTTAACAGCCTCACGTGTTTTTTCCTGGTAAACATTAGAAAATCCTTCCATACTTGCATCCACTTCATCACCATAAACATTTACTCCGTCATAATTTGGGTCTGTAGCTCTTGTTCCATCCTTAATTTTACCAATTACATTATTACGATCAAAATTAGTACTATCATCAGCCTGCCAATCATTTGCCGCCATATATTCCGCACCAATTTTAAATGCGAATTTGTCTGAAATTTTTTTGCCCCACCTGAATGCAAAATCGTGAAATGGTGATGCTTTATGCCGGTAATCGCTCACATGCATAATGCCTTCTTTCACTTCAATGCTAAAGCCTTGATATTTGAATGGGTCTTTACTGTTTATAAGTAACGTTCCTGTCATACCACCTGAACCATATAATGCAGAAGATGCGCCGGAAAGCAATTCCATATTATCAACATCCAAATCTGTGAGACCTATTACATTTCCTACAGAAAAATTTAATGCTGGTGCAGAATTATCCATTCCATCAACCAATTGATTAAAACGCAAATTTCCGCTGCCATTAAAGCCACGTGTAGAAATAGTTTTAAATGTATAGCTTGAACTTACAACATCAACGCCTTTTATATTTCCTAATGCATCATAATAATTTGGTCCGGGTGCATTGCGTATTGCATTTGCATTTATGCGATCAATTGTTACAGGAGCTTCAAGAATACGTTGTGGCAATCGTGAAGCAGCAACAACAATTTCCTGACCTAATGCATAAGAAGGTTCAAGCTCTGCTGTTATATTCTGACTTGCACTTTCAACATTTATTTCTTTATCAGCATAACCAATAGAACTTACTACAATTGTAAAAGGCGGAACTTTATTGGTAACTAATCTGAAATTTCCTTTCTCATCAGTATATGTACCCACAGTGCTGCCTTTAACTGTAACTGATACTGCAGAAAGATTTTCTTTTGTTTGACTGTTCTTAATATTGCCTGTAACAAAAATACTTTGTTGCGCAGCAGCCTTGCTCATTATGAAAATACATACACACACAAATAGCAAGACATTCGGGGTATTTCTCATAAGATTAATTTATTAGCAATATAACAATTGTCTGCCTAATTTTTAAAAAAAATAGACAGGCGGTGTGGATAATTAATATACAAAAACGTATTTTTTCAAAAGATGTTGTGAGCTTCATTTTACTCTTGTAGGTTTGTGTCTTATGAAACTATCTTTCAGGTTTGCAGATGAAACTGCTTTTTATAAAGGAAAAGTTAGAGATGTTTATACTATTAAAAATGAAGTGCTGATAATGATCACCAGCAATCGTATCTCTGCTTTTGATGTTATTCTTCCAAAAGAAATTCCATATAAGGGACAGGTATTAACACAGATTGCGGCTTATATGCTAAATGCAACAAAAGATATTTGCCCAAACTGGCTTATTGATGTGCCTGCGCCTAATGTTTCTATTGGTAAAAAATGTTTGCCGTTTAAAATTGAAATGGTTGTGCGCGGAAATCTTGTTGGTCATGCATGGCGAACGTATAACAGCGGCAAAAGAATTTTATGCGGCGCACACATGCCAAATGGTTTAAAAGAAAATGATTTTTTTTCAACACCGATAATTACTCCAAGCACTAAAGCCGAAGCAGGACATGATGAAGATATTAGCCCAGAAGAAATTATAGAAAAAAAATTAGCCACTGAAAAAGAATGGGAAACTTTAAGCAATTATGCATTGAATTTATTTGAAAGAGGAAAAGAAATTGCTGCGAAACAAGGTTTAATATTGGCGGATACAAAATATGAATTTGGTAAAATTAATGACGAGATTTATTTAATGGATGAAGTGCATACGCCAGATAGTTCAAGATATTTTTATGCAGATGGTTTTGAAGAAAGACAGGCAAAAGGCGAACGCCAAAAACAATTAAGCAAAGAGTTTGTACGGGAATGGTTAATCGAAAATAATTTCATGGGTAAGGAAGGACAACGCGTTCCTGAAATGAGCGATGAATGGGTAAACACCATTTCCCAACGGTATATTGAATTATATGAAACTGTTATTGGCAAAAAATTTATACCAGAGCAACTTAGCGATGAAGAAACTTTTAATCGCATAAATCAATCATTAAAAAAAATAATACATTAGGTTAACAACTGTTACCATAATTTAAAATTATAGATTAAGTAAAATAATGCTAATTGGGTTTACTAAATTCATTTAATAGTAGCACTAATTTTCGCATGAAGAAAGTAATTAAAAAACATCCGCTTGCAATAAGGTGGTTTCACTGGATAAATTTTCCGGTATTAACTGTAATGATCTGGAGTGGATTATTAATTTACTGGGCTAATAGTGTTTATAAAATATCTGTTGGCAATACAACAATAATTAAATTTTTTCCAAAGGGTTTTTATAAAGCATTAAATGTTCCCTTTCATCTTGCAAAAGGCATGAGCTTTCATTTCGCATTTGCATGGTTATTTATTATCAATGGAATTTTATATGTTGCCTATACTATTTTTTCAGGGGAATGGCGTTATCTTTTACCGAATAAATATTCATTTAAAGAAGCATGGCAGGTTTTATTGCATGATTTGCATATAAAAAAATATCAGCCGCCGCAATTAAAATATAATGCAGCACAACGCATTGCTTACACCGCAATATTTTTTATGGGAATGGGAAGTGTATTATCTGGTTTTGCTATTTATAAACCTGTGCAGTTTTCGTGGGTTGCATTTTTATGCGGCGGTTATGAGGCAGCACGTGTTGAACATTTTATTCTTACAATTGGCTATGTTTTATTTTTTTTGATTCATATTTTTCAGGTGATAAAAACGGGATGGAATAATTTCCAGGCAATAATAAGCGGGCTTGAAGTTATTAAACCGGAAAAGCAAATTTCAACGAATGAGCAGGCATAATTTTTTTGATAAGCGAACAAAAGAAATAAGCAATTCCTCATACAGAAGAAAAATGATTTTCTCTTTTTTGATTTTTGCTGTGCTTGTTGCTGCAGGAATTTTTGCCTGGAAATGGCTCAATCATCAGCCAACTGAACAGGGCGCATTAAAACCATTGCGAAAAACATTAGAAGCAAACGAGAAAATATTGCAATCAACTTTTGATACTTCTAAAAAAAGTAAAGTTTATACAGAAAAAGATGCCGTAAAAAATGTGCGTGTTAATGGTTTGGTTGGGATGGAAAAAACAATTGATACAAGCACGTGGCGCTTACAGGTTGTGCGTGCTGCCGGCGATACATTAAAGCTTTCTCTCGATGATATAGAAAAACTTCCTAAAGTGCATGTGATTTTTGATTTTAAATGTATTGAAGGATGGAGCCAGGTTACGCATTGGGCGGGCGTACCGTTAAAAACATTTATGGATTATTATCATTTAAACACACAGGAAAAAATGAATTATGTAGGCTTGCAAACCGTTGATAAAAAATATTATGTTGGTATTGATATGCCCAGTGCTTTACAATCGCAAACTATTCTTTGTTACGAAATGAATAATAAACCGCTGCCAATGAACCAGGGTTATCCGCTGCGTTTAATCATCCCTGTAAAATATGGAATTAAACATTTAAAGCAATTGGGAACAATGTATTTCAGCAATCAGAAACCACCGGATTATTGGGCAGAACGCGGCTACGATTATTATGCAGGTCTTTAGCGAAACAGCGGAATAATTACATACCGAATTAATATAATTATCAGTGCAACCAAAAACATCAGCAATGAAATTCTGTTCATACCATGCATGTATTTTACAAACTTTGTATCGGGCGCATTCGGGTCACGCTTTTTTATAAAAAGATAAGTTTGTATTTGTCTCCAGATGCCCATCTCTTACAAAATTAATAATAGAAATTTGCAATTTTTGTGAAGTTAAAAGCTTTCAATAATTTTTAATAATAGTTCTTTGTAGTATTTACAAAATTGCTGCAACATTTATTCAATACTTATATTCGTTTAAATTAAAATTAGCTGGTATGAAAAGATTGATTGTATCTATACTTACATCATTCATAGTAACAACCATTATTTCGGCACAAACAAAACGTCCGCTTATTCCTGCAGATTTTTTGCGTTATGTTGAAGTATCAGACCCGCAAATTTCACCTGACGGAAACTGGTGCACTTATGTGGTTACAAAAGTTGATACATCAAAAGATAAACATGTAAGCAATATCTGGATGGTGAGTTGGGATGGGAAAAATAATATTCAGCTTACAAATGATAATGAAGGCGAAAGCACGCCGCGTTTTAGTCCTGATAATAAATATATTTCTTTCTTATCATCAAGAAATTTTGACGAAGACAAAGACGATGATAAAAATGATGAGTCACAATTATGGTTAATGAATCGTCTCGGCGGTGAAGCAGAAAAAATCACCGATGTAAAAAATGATATTGAAGATTATGCATGGAGCCCCGATGGAAAAAAAATTTTATTGGTGATGAGTGATATTGATTATGCGGACACATCTTCAACAGGCAATCGCTTACCTTATGTAATTACGCGTTATCATTTTAAACAGGACATAGAAGGTTATCTTGATAACCGCAAAACGCATTTGTATTTGCTTGATGTTTTAACACATGATATTGATACATTAACAACAGGCGATTATAATGAAGAACAACCGGTGTGGAGCCCTGATGGAAAAAAGATTGCATTCGTAAGCAATCATTCAGAAGACGCTGATAAAAATGAAAACGATGATATTTTTATAATGGATGCAATGCAGGGCGCCGTTCCCTATCAGCTTACAACATGGAAAGGTGAAGACCAGCATCCGCAATGGAGCCCCGATGGAAAATCTATTGCTTACCTGCAAAGCAGCAGCGACGAAAATTTTACGATGTATGGTGAAGATGTGTTAGCTGTTATTGCTGCAAGTGGTGGAAAACCTAATTTAATTTCTGCATCTTTCGATAAACAATTATATGAGCCGCGCTGGAGTAAAGATGGAAAAAATATTATTGCGTTAATGGAAGATGACAGGCAACAACAAGTTGTTTCTTTCAATATCGAAACAGAAAAATATATAAAGCTTGCAGCGGGTGAAAAAGTTTTCTGGAATGCGGAATTAAATCAATCAAACGGAGATTGGCTTGTAAACATGACTGACCCGCAAACGCCAAATGAATTATATGCGCTCGAAAAAAATGGTCTGCGAAGATTAACGCATACAACAGATTCTTTTCTTGCGCCAATTCAATCAATAAAAGTGGAAGGCTTTCAAAGCAAAAGCAGCGATGGCAATCTTGTATCAGGAATTTTATATCGCCCTGCAAACGCACCTGCAAATACAAAGCTGCCTTTAATTATGTACATACATGGCGGTCCTGTTGGGCAAGATGATTATGAGTATGATTTGTATCGCAATACACTTGCTGCAGCCGGTTACGCAGTGGCGGCTGTAAATTATCGCGGCAGCAGTGGCAGAGGCAAAGATTATATACGCGCTATTTATGGTGATTGGGGTAATAAAGAAGTTACAGATATTTTAGGCGCAGCAGATTATTTAATTGCACAAGGCATTGCAGATTCAAGCCGGATGGGTATTGCAGGTTGGAGCTATGGTGGTATTCTTACTGATTATACCATTGCAACCACAACGCGTTTTAAAGCTGCATCAAGTGGTGCAGGCAGTGCATTGCAATTAAGCATGTATGGTGTTGATGAATATGTAACGCAATACGAAACGGAGTTGGGACCGCCATGGAAGAATCCTGATTTATGGATTAAATTATCATATCCATTTTTTCATGTTGATAAAATAAAAACACCCACACTTTTTATGGCGAGCCAGAAAGATTTTAATGTGCCCTCTGTGGGCGCCGAACAAATGTACCAGGCGTTAAGAAGCTTAGGTGTTCCAACAGAACTTGTAATTTATCCCGGTCAATATCACGAGATAACAGTTCCAAGTTATATGAAAGACAGGTTCACACGTTATCTTGATTGGTTTGGGAAATATTTAAAGTAATTTCAACATCAATTCAAACTTACCTCCAACATAATTGTTGTAATCATTTCTTAAATAGAATGATTATTTTATAATTTTTA
>JAICKT010000519.1 GCA_025927795.1 Parafilimonas sp.
CAAACTTCGCTTATCTCGTTCTGCATATTTATGTTCAGGCATTGTCTTGAAAAAGTAAAGGCTTACCTTACGTAGCTTAACAAACTACATGAAAATAATTTTCAGCTTTATCTTATCCATAATAATATCTGTTACAAGTGCAGGAGCGCAACCCGACACTTCAAAACCGCAAAATACTTTACCAATGGAAAAGGAAATAACAGAACTTGAAAAGCAATGGGCTGCTGCAATTCAAAAACAAGATGAATCGCAAATGGACCAATTTCTTGCAGACAATTATTTTTTGGCAATTGCCATACAGGGAATGCCAATAAGAATTATTCCGAAAGCTGTTTGGCTTGACAATTTGAAATTTTATAAAACAGAATCTTTTAACATAGACGAGATAAAAGTGCATGTTTATGATGGTGTAGCAATTGTGTTGATGATGTTTACACAACATGCAACAGTAAGAGGGCAAGACAGAAGTGGACAATTTCTGATAACAGATGTATGGGTTAAGCAAGAAAAAGGCTGGAGAGTTACAGAACGACATTCCAGCAGACCAGAGCCTGGCGCAGCACCGCTTCCAATAAAATAAAAGCCTTAGCTCGGCGTAGAGTGTTTAACTGTTTGGCGTAGTCTCAACAGGTAACTATATACGAGTTTAAGCAGTCTTGAAAATCAATAATAAAAGGCAGCAACTTTCTTTTTTATTTCTTATTTATTTGTTTTGCGATTATTAAACCAACACAAGCAATCATAAAAAATATAACTCCTAAAGGGCTGTGCATATATTCCATCACACCACGATAATTATCAGGATTACCAGACTGTGTTAAATCAAAGTAGATACTAAGCCCCAAAGCGGCAAAACTTAAAATTGTAATAATAGTGCGCCAGTTCATCTAAAAGCTATTTCTTTTTAGCAGCTTTCTTCTTTGGTTTAGGCTTGGGATTATCCTTTACAGATGCTTTTATAACATCTTCCCAGTTTAATTTTTTAGTTGCTTTTGCCATGAGTAAATTATGATAGAATAAAATCTGCGTGTTCTTTTAATTCATCTTTAATGGTTTTTGAACCAAGAGTGTATAGATAAATTAATATTCCTTCTCTCCTGACTAATTTAATTGGCGATATAAAATCTGAATCACCAGTAACCAAAACTATTTTGTCAACGGTTTTTCTTCCCGCCATCCAAGCCATATCCAATCCGATTTTCATATCAACACCTTTTTGCCTGAAATCTGGTACTAATGGCTTTTTTAAGGGATTAAATGAGCTTGCTTTCCATCCCGAAAAAGATAACTCTCCAAGTCTTAAGGCGAATTGGTCAATCATTTTAAGGCTTTTTAAGTAAGCCATTTGAGATATATAAATAGGGCTTTTTGAATAGTCAATATCTTTGCCTTTTAATCCTCTAATCACTTTTGAAAAAGGATAGCAATCATAATAAAATGTTCTTAATAATGTATCAGTAGAATGCGAACCGGTAGTATGTTGAACTTTCGCGATGATGTCTGTTACCAATAATTCAACATCTTTTCGAGCAGGGCAAACATTCTTGTTTAATCGTTTGAATCTTTGTACAAAAAAACCTCCGTCAATTAGTATTGCAATCTTACTTGTAGCCATCTAAAATCATATAAATTTATGAGCCACTCTTTTAAAGGAGTGGCTCTTATACCGACCTATCGGTGTTTCGGATGTTGTTTACCAGCCTACTGGTGTTCGGATTATAATACCACAATGTTCAAAAAGATTTTTGTAATTTCAAAACCGATTATCATAAAAATATTTTTTTATTACTTAAATGACTTATAATTAACGGTAATAGATTATAATTATTTTGTTAACGTTTTTAAATAAACTCTTTAATCTCTATTTCAAGAACATCTGCAATACTTTTTAATGTAAGTATATGAACATTCCTTCTCCCATTCTCGATAAACCATAAGTTAGACATATCTACACCAGTTAGCTTACTGAATTTAGGGTAAGAAATGTTTTTGGCTTTACGAGCAGCCTTTATTTTCTTACCCATTTCGATTAGAAAAATATTATCCTTCATCGTTCGCGGTTAATTCTTTGTACTTTAATCTTGTGTTACAACTATTAATAGCACTATCAAATTTCTCTGCCTGAAAAGATTCTCTGTTATTAAACCTAAAAGCATTTTCATTACAATAACGCTGTAAATGTTTTGGGCTTACTGAATGATGAATGCCATCAATTTGTTTCTTTAAAATATTCCAATATCCTTCGATATTATTTGTATGTATCAGTATATCTTCTCCTTTGCGTACATACTCTTTGTCTCTATGATTAACCGATTTATGATTGTATTCTAAACTCAACTTTTTATAAGCATGATGTTCGTCTGTTACCATAGTACTATTGGGTGCAATAAATTCTCTTATTGTTGCGGTTACTTCTTCGCTATTTGTTTGCGCAATTACTTTTACTTTCAATTTGCCTTTACGTTGAATTGCACCTAATACCATAGCCTTACCACTTGCCCCGCCTCTTACCGTTCTTTTGCTTGCATGTTTATTTGATTCCGAACCGCCGATATATGTTTCATCAACTTCAACAACACCTTCTAACAATTCAGGTGCATTATTAGTTAGCATTTGTCTAATTCTATGATTTAAAAACCACGCTGTTTTTTGTGTAACCCCTAACCATGCTGCAAGTTGTAAGCTGCTTATTCCTTTAGAATGATTAGTAAGAATGTATGTTGCCAAATACCATTTGGTTAATGATATTTTTGAATTTTCATAAATAGTTCCAACAGTAA
>JAICKT010000037.1 GCA_025927795.1 Parafilimonas sp.
AAACAGACAATCGGAATAATTTTATTGCTGCAAATTATATAAAATTCTTAACGCAAATCAATTTATTAAAAGTATAAACCTACCAGATAAATCATATGAAGGTTAAACCCTAACAATCGTTAGCAATGTATTTTGTTTAATTTTACAAACTGAAATTTCTTCTATGCAAGAACAAAGTTTTGAAGCATTATTTCAAAATAAAATAAATGCAGAAATAAAGATTGAGCCGAAAGATTGGATGCCGGATGCATATCGCAAAACATTGATACGTCAAATCAGTCAACATGCACACAGTGAAATTGTAGGAATGTTACCTGAAGGAAACTGGATAAGTCGTGCGCCATCTTTAAAACGTAAAGCCATTTTGCTCGCAAAAGTTCAGGATGAAGCCGGGCATGGTCTTTATCTTTATTCTGCCTGCGAAACATTAGGAACTACACGCGAACAAACTATTAACGATCTGCACAGCGGTAAAGCAAAGTATTCTTCCATTTTTAATTATCCAACATTAACATGGGCAGATATGGGCGCTATTGGGTGGTTGGTTGATGGCGCTGCCATTTTAAACCAGGTAATGCTTACACGAACATCATATGGACCTTATGCAAGAGCTATGGTTCGCATTTGCAAAGAAGAAAGTTTTCATCAGCGCCAGGGGTTTGATATATTACTTACATTAAGTAAAGGCAGCAGTGAACAAAAAGCAATGTGCCAGGATGCCATTAATCGCTGGTGGTGGCCATCATTAATGATGTTTGGACCAAAAGATTCTGAAAGTACAAACACCGATCAAAGCATGAAATGGAAAATTAAGCGCAAAACAAATGATGAATTGCGCCAGCAGTTTGTTGATATGTGCGCTGAACAGGTTAAGATTTTAGAAATGACTTTGCCAGATGAACATATAAAATGGAATATGGAAACGCAGCATTATAATTTTGGTGAAATAGATTGGAACGAATTCTGGAATGTAGTTAAAGGAAATGGCCCATGTAATAAAGAAAGATTGGAAGCACGCAGAAAAGCACACGAAGATGGCGCATGGGTTAGAGAAGCTGCAGCAGCTTACGCAGAGAAGAAGAAATCCCAAACCCCTAAAGGGGCTTTAAAAGCAGCATGATAATTTCTTAATCACTAATTATTTCAAATTGATAAAGATGATTGCTTTATTTAAAAAATATTATTACGGCGATATACCTGATGATAATTCAGGTGGTTCTTCAAAGCCTCTCCCCACCGGGGGAGATTTAGAAGGGGCTTGGCCTTTGTGGGAAGTATTTATTCGCAGCAAACAGGGGCTCGATCATAAACATGCAGGCAGCCTGCACGCAGCAGATGCACAAATGGCAATAGAAAATGCAAGAGATGTTTATACACGCCGCAATGAGGGAATAAGCATTTGGGTGGTTGAAAGCAAATATATCCATGCATCAAACCCTGATGATGCAGAAAGTTTTTATGAGCCTGCAACAGATAAGATTTATCGTCATCCTACTTTCTACAGTTTGCCCGACGAATTAAAACACATGTAACCTCAATCCGCCGCGGCGGAAGTTATTATGAACGATGCATTAATTTCTTACATACTTCATCTTGCTGATAACACATTAATTCTTGCACAGCAGAATAGTGCATGGTGTGCTCACGGACCAATATTAGAACAAGACATTGCCATCACAAATATTTCGCTTGATTTATTGGGGCAGGCAAGAAATTTTTATCAGTATGCTGCTCAAATTATTAACAGTGCAAAAGCTCCCTCTCCTTTGAAGCGGGCTGGTGGTGAGGTCACAGAAGATACGCTTGCATATTTAAGAGATACCCGCGATTTTAAAAATTGCTTATTAGTTGAACAAGCAAACGGCGATTGGGGTAAAACAATTTTACGACAATTTCTTTTCAGCAATTATCAATATTTATTGTATGAAAAATTACAGCATAGTAATGATGAGCAAATTGCTGCTATTGCGGCTAAAGCTTTAAAAGAAGTTATTTATCATTTACGATGGAGCAGTGAATGGGTAATTCGTTTGGGCGATGGAACCGAAGAAAGCCATCAGCGTATGCAAAATGCAATTGATGAACTCTGTATGTATGTTGATGAATTATTTACCAAAGCAGATTATGAAACTGCATTATTAAAAGAAAATATTTCAGTTGATGTGTCATTATTAAAAAATGCATGGTATAAAAAAACAGGAGAAATATTTTCAGAAGCAACACTTAAAATTCCGGAAAATGTTTTTCAGCAAACAGGCGGCAAACAAGGCATTCATACAGAACGGTTAGGTTACATTCTCGCAGAAATGCAGTTTATGCAAAGAGCTTATCCAAATTCAGTTTGGTAATATTATTATGCAAAAATTTTCATCAACAACACAAAAAATTATTTCTGTTTTTGTAATTGCATTTGCATTTTTATTTCCGCATTATGCAGGGTTTCCTTTTTTCTCTTACGCAATAATTGTTTTATTTGTTATCTGGCTTTTTTTAAAATATATAGCAAAACAAAACTTCAACGATATATTTTTCAGTTTTAAAAATTTCGAATTCAAGGCAATATGGTTAGGTGCTGTTGCAGCTATACTTTTATTTGCTTTATTGAAATATGCAATTATGCCATTGCTTAAAAAGTTGTGGCCAACCGAAGCCATCAACCTGCATGATTTTGATTTTATAAAGGGCAATCTTGTTAATTACATTTTTGTAATGATTGCTGCATTACTTGTTGGCGGCTTTTATGAAGAGCTGGTTTTTCACGGATTCATTTTTACAAGATTTGAAAAAATTTTTAACAGGTATAAAACTGTAATTGCATTTATCTTAACAGCAATAATTTTCGCAGTATATCATTTTCAGCAGGGATTTTTAGGAATAATAAACGCTGGCATTGCAGGCTGCGCATATCATGCGTTCATTTTAAAAAATAATCGTAACTTATGGTATGGATTATTCTTTCATGCGTTTTACGATTTTATCGGTTTAAGCTTTATTTATGCCGGGCGTTAACCTAAACCCTAAAGAGAAAAGTTATTTATGAATGATGAATCAAACATACAAGTAAAAAAAGTTTGGAAAATTTTAGAAACCGTAATGGATCCTGAAGTGCCTGTATTATCTATTACAGATTTAGGAATTGTGCGTAATGTAAAGATTGATGCATCAAACAAAATAAACATTACTATTACACCAACATACACCGGCTGCCCTGCAATGGATGTAATTAATATGAACATAAGAATGTGCATGCTTGAAAATGGTTATAAAGATTTTGAAATAAAAACTGTTTTATCACCTGCATGGACAACTGATTGGATGAGCGAAGCTGGCAAACAAAAATTAAAAGCTTACGGCATTGCTCCGCCAAATCCTAAACAAATAGTTTGTACAACAGATGTGTTTCAGGAGGAAGAAGCCATTCAATGCCCGCATTGCAATTCTTACAATACGCAACTCATCAGCCGCTTTGGTTCAACGGCGTGCAAAGCTTTATATAAATGCAATGATTGTTTCGAGACATTTGATTATTTTAAATGTCATTAATCTTACTTAATAATAAGTATCCTTAATTTGTACACATAATCTTACACCATGTCCTCTGTTTTGTTTGAGATAAAAAATAGTATTGCATTTTTTACATTAAACCGTCCGGATAAATTAAATGCATTCAACCGCGAAATGGCTTTACTGCTGCAGGAAAAATTAGATGAGTGTAATAAATCATCTGAAATTCGTTGTATGTATTTAACCGGCAATGGAAAGGGTTTTTCTGCAGGAGAAGATTTAGCTGAAGTAAGCAATGCAACAAGCTCTGCCATGCAAAAAATTTTAAGAGAAGAATTGCATCCTATCATTTATAAAATACGCAAGCTGGAAATGCCTGTTGTTGCTGCTGTTAATGGCGTAGCTGCCGGTGCAGGTGCTAATATTGCTTTGTGTTGTGATGTGGTTGTTGCAAATCAATCGGCATCTTTTATTCAGGCGTTTAGTAAAATTGGTTTAATACCGGATAGCGGTGGTACATTTTTTTTACCAAGATTAATTGGCTGGCAAAAAGCAAGTGCATTAATGATGTTGGGCGATAAAATAAATGCGCAGGAAGCAGAACGTATTGGAATGATATACAAATTTTTTGCTGATGATGTTTTTGAAACCGAGGCAAAAAAAATTGCAACAACGCTTGCCCAAATGCCAACAAAAGGATTATGGTTTACAAAACAGGCATTATCATGGTCTTTCAGCCACACGTGGAAAGATCAGTTAATGAATGAAAATCAATTACAGCAGCGGGCAGCAGAAACAAAAGATTTTAAAGAAGGTGTTCGGGCATTTCTTGAAAAGAGAAAACCGGAATTCAAGGGCGAATAATCTATATTGCTATGGATAATATACACAATGAGATTGCAGACCACATGATGCAGCACGACGCTTTCAGCAAATGGCTGGGAATTGAAGTTTTAGAAATCAAAGAAGGTTCATGTAAACTTAGAATGAAGATTCGTGAAGAAATGACAAATGGATTTTACGTTTCGCATGGTGGAATTATTTTTTCACTCGCAGATAGCGCACTTGCCTTTGCATGCAATAGCAGAAACAATTTATCATTAGCAATGGATTGCAATATTTCATTTCTTAAACAGGTAAATGTTAGGGATGAATTAACTGCGGAAGCAACAGAAATTCATAACGGAAAAAGCACGGGAGTTTATTCTATTACTGTAACCAATCAAAACAATCAGCAAGTTGCTTTATTTAAAGGCACATGCTTTAGAACAGGTAAGAATTTAGTTTAGATCTCAACACAAACTATAAACTGCTTTTTTCTTCCTTCCAAAACTTTACAATATCTTCCGCATGTTGTTTATTTCTTGGCTTTAAATAAACTTTTTGTATCACACCTTTTTCATCAATTAAAAATGTTGTGCGATGCAAACCCATATAATGCCTGCCGTATAATTGCTTTTCTCCCCACACGCCGTAAGTATCAATTATTTTATGCTGCGGGTCTGCAATTAAAGTATAAGGCAAATTAAATTTTGCTTCAAATTTTTTATGGCTTTTGCAATCATCCGGGCTTATACCAAGCACTTCAAAACCTTCCTTTTTTAATAGTGGATAATTATCTCTTAAGTTACATGCTTCAATTGTGCATGTTGGTGTATCATCTTCAGGATAAAAAAATAAAATAACTTTTTTCCCCTTATAATCAGCAAGTGAAACAATGTTACCATTCTGGTCTTTACCTTTAAATGCAGGCGCCTTCATACCTGCAGTAAGTGTTATCATATATATTGATTTACAAAAACAAATGTATAAACAAAGCTGCATGCTTATGTTTTGTATGAATGAATGCAGATATTTTTGCAATCGTTTATGAAAGATTTTTTACAACAAATATGGTGGGGCAATACAGTACAGATGTACGCAATTGTTTTAGCAGAAATAATTGGCCTTTGGATTATATACCGCTTATTAAAAAAATATATTGTTGCATCATTTAAGAAAATTACAAGTCGCACGAAGTCAGAAATAGACGACGCAATTGTTGCCGCCGCAGAAAAATTTGTTCTTCCTTATTTATACCTCGCAATTAATTATGGCATTATCGATCAATTAAATTTTTCTGTTCATGCAGAACATGTATTAAAAGTTGTTATTGCTGTAATAACAGCTTACTATTTTGTTCGCTTCGTTAATCATGTAATTCATTTGTCTGTGCTATTATACATGCAGCGTAAGCAAGAACCGCCTGAACGCATTACACATCTTAGTGGAATTTTGATTGTAGTTAAAGCGCTCATATGGATTGTGGGTATTTTAATGTTGATTGAAAACCTTGGCTATAACATTACCACAATTATTACGGGACTTGGCATTGGTGGTATTGCAATTGCATTAGCGGCGCAAAATATTCTTACAGATCTTTTCAGCTATTTTGTAATTTTTTTTGATAAACCTTTTGAAATCGGTGATGCTATTTCTGTAAATAATATTACTGGAACTGTAGAACGAATCGGCATAAAAACTTCACATATAAGAAGCGTTTCCGGCGAACAATTAATTATGCCGAATACAGAGCTTGTAAAATCAACCATAAAAAATATTAAGCGTCTTGAAAGAAGAGGTGTAACATTTAAGCTAAACGTTCGCTATGATACATCCGAACAAAAATTAAAAATGCTTCCCGATCTTATTAAAGAGATTATAAATAAACAGCAACATGCAAGGTTCGACAGATGTCATCTTGTTGCTTTTGGTGATTTTAGTTTATCGTATGAAGTATTATATTTTATTGATAATTCAGATTACAAGATCTATCTCGAAATTCAGCAGAATATTTATTTTGAAATAATGAATGCTTTTTCGCAACAGGGAATTGACTTTGCTTTCCCTGGGCAAACTTTTATTTTGCAACATCCTGCTGCACCTAAATCGTAATGATAAATTGGTTCATAATTTTTGTGTGAAGCCAATTTCTTTAGAGATACTTAGCTACTTTCTATCAAGCAAATTTTTTCATTTGCTTCATCGTTTCTACCTTTCGTGCGTTCAATTTATTTTTTATAATTAATTTAATATACACCAAATGGAAAACGATGCCACTAATTTAAAAGACAGTTCACGCAGAAATTTTATTAAAAATGCTTCACTTGCTGCAGCAGGTTTTTATATTGTTCCGAGACATGTATTGGGTAAAGGCTATGTAGCACCAAGCGATAAATTAAACATTGCAGCTATTGGTGCCGGCGGAAAGGGTGCGGACGATATCAATCATTTTTTTGCCAGCGGAAAAGCAAACATTGCCGTGCTTTGTGATGTAGATGACAGGCAATCTGCTGAAAGCAGAAAAAAATTTCCCAATGCGAAGTATTATAAAGATTACAGAGAGATGTTGGATAAAGAGAAAAATAATATTGATGCATGTTCAGTTTCAATTCCCGATCATAACCATGCAGTAGCAGCGATGGCGGCTATGCAACTGGGCAAACATGTGTATGTACAAAAACCATTAACGCATGATATTTACGAAGCACGTATGTTAACAAAAGCTGCGCATCAATATAAAGTTGTTACACAAATGGGCAACCAGGGCGCAAGTGGTGATGGCGTGCGCCAATTGATTGACTGGTATAAAGCCGGCATTGTTGGCGATGTGCATACTATTTATTGTTTTACTGATAGACCGGTTTGGCCGCAAGGAATTGAGTGGCCTTCACAAAAACCTGCAGTACCTGATGGTCTTGATTGGAATTTATGGTTAGGTACAGCGCCAACCAGAGAATATGAAGATAATGTAGTGCCATTTAATTGGCGCGGCTGGTGGGATTATGGTACAGGTGCTTTGGGTGACATGGCTTGTCATATTATGCAACCGGGATTTGCTGTGTTGGGTTTAGGTTATCCAAAACTCGCAGAATGCAGTGTTTCTACAAGATATGTTGAAAACTGGCATAAGGCATATTATCCTGATAGTGGCCCCGTTTCTTCACATATTATTCTCACATTTGATGCACCTGATCAAAAACATGCAAATAAAACGCATGAAGTGAAATTGCATTGGATGGATGGAGGCATACAACCGGAACGTCCTGCCGAATTATTACCTAATGAAATAATGGGCGATGGTGGCAATGCAATAATTTTCTTAGGAACAAAAGGCAATATGATGGCAGGCACTTATGGTATTAATCCGCAATTATTACCAACATCTAAAACTGCAACAACCAAAGTGCCGCAAACAATTGCACGTGTTCCGAACGGAGATGAAGGCCATTATGCAGCATGGGTTGAAGCTGCGATGGCTGGTTACGGAAGTGATGCAGCAAATAATTTAAGTTCAAGATTTGATGTTGCAGGCCCGCTTACCGAAAGTGTTTTAATGGGCAATCTTGCAATAAGAAGTTATAATATACGAAAGCAAAATGCACAGGGTAATTGGGATTATCCCGGTCAGCATATACAATTAGTTTGGGATGGTCCAAATATGAAGATTACAAATTTTGACGACGCCAATCAATTTGTAAAACGTACTTATCGCGAAGGTTATAGTTTAGGTGTATAATACATTGATATAAAGACTTAGTGTTTTAGTTTATAATGAGAGATGGTTTAACTATCTCTCATTTTTTTTAATTCTAACCTCACTTATCACCATGATTGAATTATTGTTTTTTAAATAATATATGGTTTGCTTTTTGCATCAAACTATAAAACTTATTTTATGTATAGTGATGAGCAAAATGATAATAAAACACAACAACATATTCCACAACCGGATCCTGCAATTTCTTCAGGCACTGGTTCCAATGCAGAGAAAGATCCGGATGAATGGATAACTGGCGCTGAGCCTATGACGGGTGCGCAAAAATCTTATCTTAAAACTTTATCTGATGAAGCCGGCGAATCATTTGATGAAAATTTATCTAAAGCAGAAGCATCAAAACGTATAGATGAATTACAACATAAAACAGGAAGAGGATTAAGCAACAAATAATAAAATAATTAAGGAACAGGATCATATCCGCTACCACCCCATGGATGGCATTTTGCAATGCGCTTTACAGCCAGCCAGCTTCCTTTAAATACACCATATTTTTTTAAAGCTTCTACTGCATAGTTTGAACATGTTGGTGTAAATCTGCATTTAGGGCCGATTAAAGGTGAAATAATTTTTTGATAAATTTTTATCAACAAAATAAACGGGTAACTTAATATTTTAAGAAGCCACTTCATCCAAATTCTTTATTAATTTTTCAATTGCCTGTTGCATTTTTTGTTTAAGAGTTTTATAGTCGGGCAGGCTTTTATCAATGTATAAAAAAAACAAAGCTATTTGCTTTTTGTTTGGCTGAAGATAATTTAGCAAAACAGTTTTTTCTGTTCTGTATGTTTCTCTAAGTAATCGCTTTATCCTGTTGCGATCAACTGCTTTTTTAAAATTTTTGCGACTCGCTCCAACCCCGGTTTTTAAAATGCTATTCTGCACTTCAACTTCTTTATAAATAACTTTAATTGGAAAAACGGTAAAGGTTGTGCCTGCAGTAAAAAGCTGTTCTAATTGTTTCCTGCTTTTAAGCTTTTCTTTTTTATTGTATGAAAAAAATTTTACAGGCATATAATAAAAAAGCCTCATAATTAACTGAGGCTTTAAATTAATTATTTATTCTGATGAATTATTTAAGTGCCCGTTCGTCTGATATAGAAAGTTTTTTACGGCCTTTTGTGCGGCGGCTTGCCAAAACTTTACGTCCGTTTGCCGTTTGCATGCGTTTGCGAAAACCATGTACACTTTTGCGACGGCGATTATGCGGCTGAAATGTGCGTTTCATAATTTAATTTTAATAATAAAAGATTTCAACTTCAAGGCAACAGCCACCATACTGTTCCCGGTGAAAGGACGGCAAAATTAATGGAATTCGACTAAACTGTTGCAAACTTTAAATCTCATTTCAAATTTCATTTGTTAAACAATTATAGAAACCACCAATATATTATCTTCTTTTCTTTGCTTACTTAAATTTTCTTTGCGTGAAATATCATGACGCATAAAACAAAAGGCATTGTATTACGCACTATTCAATATGGTGAAACAAGTGTAATAACTTCTATATATACCGAGCTTTTTGGTTTGCAGAATTATATAGTAAAAGGTGTTCGGCAGGCATCTTCAAAAAAGCAATCCAAAGCTTTATATTTTCAGCCAGGTGCTATGCTTGACATGGAAGTTTATCAAAACAATCTCAAAAATCTTCAGTTTATAAAAGAATATAAATGGCAATACATTTATCAAAAAGTTCTTTTTGATGTAATAAGAACAGCCGTTGCTTTTTTTATGATTGAGTTATTTCAGCACAGCATTAAACAACCGGAAGCTAACCCGGAATTATTTTATTTATTAGAAGGAAGTTTAATGGAAGCGGATAAAGGAAGCGATGCTGTTGTTGCAAATTTGCCTTTGTATTTTTCCTTGCATCTCGCTGCAGAATCCGGTTTTGATATACAGGGAAATTATTCTGCCGAAAATTACATTTTAGATTTAAAAGAAGGCGCTTATACTTCACAAGCACCGTTGCATTCAGATTTTATTGAAGGCAATGATGCCAAAATCAGTTCGCGCATTCAACACATAAATTTTTATAATGACCTTGGAGAAATAAAACTTTCACGAGAAACACGAAACAGGTTGCTGAATGCTTTTTTATTATACATCTCGCTGCACATAACTGAATTTAAGGTTTTAAAAAGCCTTAAAATTTTGCAGGAAGTTTTAAGCTGATTAAAGTATTCGTTTAATTGTTGAAGTATCTGAAAGATTTCCGTTTACAATATTGCTGATTAAATTGACCCCTGGCTTTTTTCCCTTTTCAAAAATGCCAAAACTATTTTCCATATTTAGCGCTTTCGCTCCATTGAATGTTGCCCATGTAAGCAAATCTTTTAGTTCTATTGAAGGAAAATATTGTTGAATCGTTTTTATTTCATCAAGAATATTTAAAGAATCATTACTTGAATAACTATCTGTTCCTATAACAATATTGCAATTATTTTTTTGAAGCAATTCAACAGGCGGAAGTTTATTTTCGATATAGAGATTTGCATTCACACATAAACACCAGAAAATATTTTGATTCTTTTTTTTACTTTGTTCAACAGAAAAATCAATGTCTTCCTGCGTTGTAAATGTGTTATGAATTAAAAGTATTTGTTTTGCTTTATCTAACAACGATAGATAAGATTGCAAACTGCTTTTATTACATGGCTTAAAAAAATCAATGTTAATATTTAAGAATTGATACAGCTTTAAAAATTCGCCGGCTTTTCTTCGGTATAATTCATCCTCTGCAAGCGTTTCCTGGTTATGTATTGAAACAATTTTTCCTGCAGAAAAATTGTTTATAAGATTAAACATTGAGTTACTTACCGTATAGGGCGCATGCGGAACGATGGATGTATTTTTTTCGAACCCAGCATCACAGTAAGCATTATATACGTTTATATAATTCTGAAATCGTTCTTTAGATTGTTCATTAAATCCAAGCACCTCAATAAAATTTCTGTATTCAATTTTGCTTTTTCGTTTTTGAAAAATTGTGTCTGTTGAATTACAAATGTCTCCTACTCCAACAATTCCATTTTCATACATTTCATTGTCTGCATTTACAATCGCCGCTTCAATTTCTTCTTTAATACCTTTACGATTGCTTACAACTTTTATAAGGAAGTCAACCAATCCTGTTCCGCGCTCAACAACATTTTTTAAATGGCTTAATTCCAAATGACAATGGCAATTAATAAATCCTGGAGAAAGGATGCCTTCAAGAATTTCAATGTCATCACCGGCTTTCTTTTCATCAATAATATTTTCAACAATGCCGTTCTTCTGTGTTACTAAAACATAGTGTTTATCAAGAAACTCTTTACCGTCAAAGATATAATCAGCTTTAAATTTTCTATAAGACATGCGGTAAAATTAAGCCGCTTAAAACATATAAATTTGCGCACTTTATGATTGAACAATTAGAAGCAATAAAAGCAAGATTTGAACAAGTTGGTGTTGCGCTTACCAATCCTGAAATAATTAATAAACAATCTGAGTTTCAGAAGTTGAGCAAAGAATATCGTCAGCTTGAAAAAATTATCAAGCCATTTGAAGAATACAAAAAAATCTCTGCCGATTATGACTTTGTAAAAGAAGGCTTAAGCAGTAATGATGAAGAAATGCGTGAGCTGGCAAAAATGGAATTGCCTGAACTGGAAGAAAAAAAATCTTCGCTTGAAAAAGAATTGACTAAACTTTTAATTCCGAAAGATCCCCAGGATGATAAAAATGCTGTGCTTGAAATTCGTGCTGGCACGGGCGGTGATGAAGCAAGTTTATTTGCCGGAGATTTATTAGGAATGTACCTGCGTTATGCATCAAAGAAGGGTTGGAAAACAGCTATCATTAGCGAGAGTGAAGGAACTGTTGGTGGCTATAAAGAAGTAGTAGTTGAAGTTACCGGTGAAGATGTTTATGGCACTTTAAAATTTGAAAGCGGTGTACATCGTGTACAACGCGTTCCTGATACAGAAACGCAGGGGAGGGTACATACATCTGCGGCAACAGTTGCTGTGATGCCCGAAGCAGAAGAAGTAGATTTTGAATTAAATCCTGCCGATGTAAAAATGGAAACTGCGCGCAGTGGTGGGGCAGGTGGTCAAAATGTAAATAAGGTTGAAACGAAAGTAATGCTTACGCATATTCCAACAGGAACTGTGGTTGTTTGCCAAACAGAACGCAGCCAACTTGGCAATCGCGAAAAAGCAATGACAATGCTGCGCACAAAATTGTATGAAGAAGAAGTGCGCAAACATGAAGAGCAAATCGCAAAGCAGAGAAAAACATTAGTGAGCACCGGTGATCGCAGTGCTAAAATAAGAACCTATAATTGGCCGCAAGGCAGAGTCACAGATCACAGAATTGGATTAACTGTTTACAATCTTGATGCAGTAATTAATGGTGAGATTGACCAGTTTATTGAAGCATTACAGATAGCAGAGAATGCAGAAAAAATGGCGCGGCAGAATTAAATAGAATATCGAAATAAAGGTTCCGCGAAAACTACCAAGGCTTATATACATTCCTAAAACCATTTTGCTACAACTTAAATAGTGTTTACTTTCTTTTATCAAACACAATGTATTCCTGTAAATAGTTATTAATCTTTGTTGTAATTTTATTTACAGATTTATCCTCTATCTATGCTGAAAACCTGGAACAAAATTGTTTCCGTATGGAACAAACTAATAGGTTCTGAAACTTTTTTTTCGATGGAAAACCGGTTATACAACCTGGTTTGTCTTATTGCAATTGCAATATTACTGCTGCTTCTTGGTAATAATCTTCTGATACATTTATGGCGAAGCGCTTTTATAACTTTAGTGGTTTTTGCATTGCAAATCGTGTTTTATTATTATGCAAGATTTAAAAAGCGATTTTATAAAAGCATACTTATTAATGCTGCCGTTAGCTATGCGGCTTTGTGCTTTAATTTTTTTGTTAATTCAGGCAGCAATGGACCTACGTTATTTATTTTCTTCCTCACTTTTCAACTGCTAATTGCAATTACGCCTAATAAAATGCATGTTGTGTGGATGTTGTTTCATATCGTAACGGTATCGGCATTGTTGGTTATTGAAAGGATGCACCCGCAAATAGTGAAGAATTATTACACAGGTGCGAATGACAGGATGGTTGATTTTATTTATACTTACATTGTAAGCCTTGTATTTATTCATGTTATTGTGCGGCATTTAAAAAATTATATGCAACGCCAGAAGCAACAAAAAGAAGCTGATGCCATGAAGTTGAAAGCTGTTTTTGAAAGCTCAGACAGCGTTCACACCTTTCTTGATAAAAATCTTAAAATATTATACTTTAACCGAAGCGCGGCTGATTTTTTTTACAGGATGTATAAGAAAACAATACGCACTGAAATGGATATACGGCAATTGTTGCATCCGGTATATGTTAGTGATTTTGAAGAAAATTTTAAGCAGGTTTTAAAAGGTAAAAAAATTAAGGAAGAACGATTGCTAACTTACTGTAACTCCGTAAATATCTGGTGGCATATTTCTTATATACCTGTAATTGATGATAGCGAAAATATTATCGGTGTATCGCTGGTAGCATCTGACATAACTGAAACAAGGTTGCAGCAGGAAAGCATTCGCCGTAAAAACGAATCTCTGTTAAAGATTGCACATATTCAGTCGCATGAAATCCGCCATCCTGTTACAAATATTCTTGGTATTATGGAGTTGATTAAGATAAACGGTTATGAACATGCTGCTGAATATATAGCGTTAATGGAATTGGCTGTTTTAAATCTTGATAATAAGATAAAGGAAGTTGTTGAGCAAACAAATGCTGCACAAAAAGAAACATGATTTTTTTACAGGCAATTTTGCATCTGGTTTACTTTATAAGGACATTCATTTAACAAACCCTATACAATATATATTTGTACAGCCTGCCGCAATAACATACGTATGGAAAATATATCTTTTGTTCAGGCAATTCTTATTCTTATTCCGGTTATTATTATCAGTGGAAAAACAATTCATTTTTTTATGTGTGCGCACAGGAAAAAATTTAAGTACTGGCTTTACTTCGGTCATACTTCAATTGTTAACTCCAGTTCTAAACAAAGCAAAAAAACTAAACAAATACAGAATTTTCTGAGCGTGTTACTTCTTGTTATTTTATTAATTGAATTGCTGATAGTAATAATAAGTAAATCCTGAAAAGCTGAATTGCATTAATTAAAATTGCAAAACATTTTTAATATTAGCGGCTTGAAAATTAAATAATCAATTATAAATTATTTTATGAAAATTTTTATTGCAGATAGTTATGAATTAATGTCAAAGCAGGCTGCTGATGCAGTTATGAAAATAACACAATCAATAACCGAGCCTTTGATATGCGTTCCTTCTGGTGATTCTCCAAAAGGATTATATAAAGAATTGAAATTGCAGCAGGAGAAAAAAATCATTGATATACATAATTGGTATTTTCTTGGTTTGGATGAATGGATCGGTTTAGGTGAAAATGATGAAGGAAGCTGCCGTTATATGTTGAACAGAGATTTATTTCATCCGCTGAATATACACGAAGAAAAAATTTGTTGTTTTGATGGAAACACAACAAACACCGAAGCGGACTGCAATCGTATTGAAAATTATATTCATCAACATAAAGCTATTGATATTGCAATTCTTGGCTTAGGCATGAATGGTCATGTTGGTTTAAATGAGCCAGGCACATCTCCACTGCTCTATTCGCATGTTTCAGATATTGATCCGGTAACAAATAAAACCGGCCAAAAATATTTTTCAAAACCTCAATCATTAACGCAGGGCATCACACTTGGATTAGCTACATTGATGGAAGCGAAACATCTTATCCTTCTTGTAAGTGGGCAAAAGAAAGCGGGTATTTTAAAGCAGGCAATTGAAGATGACATTACTGAAAAGGTACCTGCATCTTTATTGCGTAGTCATCCGCAATTTTATATTTATGCTGATAAAGATGCAGCAAATATGTTAGAGCATCAATAAACCACTTAGCATATTCTCTTTAACTTGAATTAAAGATGATAAAAAACTCAGTTGTATCTTTGCAGCTCATCAAAGAAAAGGAGGTATTCATGCAATCTACAGATTCATCATGGAAGCCTTCGGTTAGTATCGCCTAACCGGGCTAACTTCATCGAAATATCTGCCCCGAAAAGGGGGAAGCCACTTCAGAAATGATAGTGGCTTTTTTATGCGTTACTGAATATAGGCACGCACTTATTCGTTGCAAGCATTCCTTAAAATTAAATAACTGAATATTTATTCATTTTTAGATTGTTGTAAACCCAAACAATTTCAACTGAAATACTTTTAAAATAAAAGTCTGAAACGTGTATTGAAATGTTTTTCATCAGATAATTTGCTAATAATAAATTTGTAGGTTTATTTTTTTCTAATAGTTAAAATCAATAAACAGTCATCTATGAAAATCAAAATTGCTGCTGTTTGTTTTCTTTTGGTTTTTCCTTTTTTATTACACGCACAAGTTGATTCCTCAGCCGATGTAAAAGCGCTGTTGAAGTTATCACTTGAAGAATTGATGAATGTGAAAGTGGTTACTGCCTCCGGACAGATGCAAACAACATCAGAAGCGCCATCAACTATAACCGTTATTACAGCCAAGCAAATTGAAGAAAGGGGTTATCAGCAATTAGAAGATGGGCTGCGCGACATTCCCGGCATAGACATGATTCATGTAAACGGTTATGCACCAACATTAATTTATTTCAGAGGCATGTATGGTGCAGAAAACCTGCGTGCATTACTAATGATTGATGGTATTGTTGAGAATAATATTTTAGGCAGTAACGATATGGCCGGACCCGCGTATAGCCTGCACAATGTAGAACGCATTGAAATTATTTGGGGACCAGTTTCTGCTATTTACGGTGCAAATGCATTTGGTGGCGTAATAAATATCATAACAAAGAAAGGAGAAGATATAAATGGATTTCGCGCAGAAGCCGGCTACGGCAGTTTTAATACAAACTTTGAAAAAATAGAAGCTGGTATAAAAAAATCACATTTTGAATTTTCTTTGGCAGGATCATTATACAGTACAGACGGACCGAAATTTACAAACAGAGATCCAAATTATGATGCATCTTATGTTGACAAAGCATATTCTCTAAACACTGCTTTAAGTTATTATGGAACCAAAACAAAAACAACACTTGGATTTCGTGTGTATGAAACACCAATGGGTTGGGGCACTTATTCAAATAGCCCTACTGTTTATCTTGGATTACCATCACAGGGTTATGGTAATAAAGGAATAATTGGTATTCTGCAAAGCCCTATACGCGGCGAACGATCGGGGTTAGATAATTCTTATTTAAAGACGTGGTTTCTTGAACATGATTATAAGCCAAACACAAAAACAGATATTCTTGCACGTGTTGTTTACAGAGAAACGGGTATTGCAGATAATTCGTACCTGTATATTACAGCTGATGGAACAAAACTTATTCGGGTTCCTGTTACAAGTTGGTCTAACAGAATTGAAGGCGACCTAACCGGTAATTTTAATTTAACAAACAACCAAAATCTTTCTGCAGGAATTGAATACACGCGGGATAATGTGGAGGCAGGTCAACGCAAGTTTACTATTGATTATAATACTTTTTATTTTTTAGATGGAAAGGATACTTTATTAAATCTTCATTCTACCTTTTTACCAAGAGTATATGACATACGCAACAACTTTGGCAGTTACCTTCAATATGTATTAAACACTAAACTTCTTGGAAAAACAAATTTTACTTTAGGTGCACGCTATGATGATAACAGTTATTTTGGTGATGCATTCAGTCCAAGACTGGCTATAGTAAACCAGCCTGATCAAAAGCTTACTTTTAAACTTCAGGTGGGCAAAGCATTTCGCTCTCCTACTAATCTAGAAATACATCAAATCATTCCCGACAGCAGCTTTCAATTAAAGCAGGAAAAACTGGTAACGTATGAAATAAATGCAATTTATTCTCCCACTGAAAAATTACGCATACAATTAAACGGTTTTCATAACGACTTGAGCGATGTAATTATTCTTTCTAATATATCCGGGTTAACTCCAAATAAAAATCCCGGCAAATTTAAAATTACCGGTGTTGAAACAGCACTCGATTTTGATATTAGTAAAACTGTTTCAGGATTTGCAAATTTTACTTATCAGCATACCTGGGGTAAAAATCTCGTAACCGGAAAATCGGGAAAACTTCCAGGCGTTGCAGATGTAAAAGGCAATGCAGGTTTTACAGCGCATATAAATAATCTTTTTATTTTAAGCGTTTCCGGTAATTGGGTGGGCAAGCGTAAAGTACCAGGCACAGATCCGCTGGGTTCTGTAAAAGGATACTTTCTTACGAATTGTGTATTGAGTACAAGAGAACTGTTTAATAATAAGGTTACAGTGTCTTTAAATGTTCATAATATTTTCAATACAAAATGGTTTGATCCCGGTTTTAGAACTGCTGATGGATTGTTGTATTCAACTATTCTTGAACAACCGGGCATGAATGGGTTTATAAAAGTTGGTATTAGTTTTTAAAATGAGATTGATAAAAAATATTGATAGAAGATCATGCGCAGGCATAAAAACTTGATGTTTAAAAAAGCTTCCCGTAAACAAATAACTGCTTTGATTGTTTATTTGTTTTGCTTATGCGTTCCTGTGTTTCAATCTCAAACATCGCCATTACCAGAGTATAAAATAAAAGCTGTTTTTCTTTTCAACTTTACACAGTTTGTTGAATGGCCTGACGGCGCATTTAATAACACTACTGATCCTTTTGTTATTGGCATTTTAGGCAAAGATCCTTTTGGTAAGTATATTGACGAAGTTGTTCAAAATGAAAAAGTGGGCAATCATCCTTTAATAATAATGCGCTATCACAATACAAGCGAAATAAATAATTGCCAGGTGTTGTTTATAGAAAATAATGACAGCAATTTATCAGGTGTTTTATCTGCATTAAATAACCGCGCTATATTAACGGTGAGCGATATGCAGGGGTTTA
>JAICKT010000086.1 GCA_025927795.1 Parafilimonas sp.
AAATTAGCTGTGGTGTCTGTTTTAAGGACATAATTTGATAAGATTGCATGCCTGTTCAATTTATTATGTAGTGAACTCGTTAATGTAATTACCTTTCACTTCAACCGCCCTACTAATGAATTTATAATGCCACAATTCTATAATAAAAATCAACAACTATCTTTTATGAATAAGCTTAAACAAAAGTGCTTTTTAATTATGCGGTTAATGCTGATGGTGTTTTTAACAGGAGCGCTTCACTCAACGGTGCATGCTCAAAATCTCATCACCGGTACAGTAACCGATTCAACCGGTAATCCGTTGGTGGGGGTATCGGTTCAGAAAAAAAATTCTAAAAGCGGTACAACAACTAACGCACAGGGAACATATTCAATAAATGCAGCAAGTACAGATGTGCTGGTGTTTTCATATATAGGTTACCAGTCGCAGGAAATTCCGGTAGGAAGCCAGACATCAATAAACTTATCAATGGTTTCTGCTTCAACACAACTATCAGATGTTGTAGTTGTAGGTTATGGAACACAACGTAAAATTGATGTAACAGGCTCTGTAGCCCAAATAAAGGGAGGCGAAATTTCAAAACAAGCATCATACAACCCTCTCAGCGCTTTGCAGGGTAAAGTTGCCGGTGTGCAGATTACAAACAGCGGTTCTCCCGGTGCGCCGCCACAGGTAATAATCAGGGGTGTAGGTACAGTTTATGGAAACACAAATCCTTTATTTGTAGTGGATGGGGTTTGGTATGATGATATAAGCTTTTTAAACAGTTCAGATATAGAATCAATAAGCGTTTTGAAAGATGCTTCTTCGGAATCAATTTATGGTATCAGAGGGGCAAATGGAGTTGTCTTAATTACTACAAAAAAAGGAAGGCTTAATGGTAAAGCCGTAATTAATTATAATGGTTTTGTAGGAAGCCAGGTTGTTACTAATGAACCAAAAATGGCAACCGGCCCTGAATATGCAGAAATGATAAATGAAGTGTATGCATTAAGTGGTTCTCCGGCTTTATATGCTGATCCTTCTTCTTTTGGCACAACAGACTGGTATCATCAAATATTGCAAAATGCATTAGTGGCAAATAACCAGGTTTCTGTTTCGGGTGGTGGTGAAAAATCAACCTATAATCTTTCTTTAGGTTACTATCACCAGGATGGCTTGGTAAAAACAAATTCGTTTGACAGATATACGGCGCATATTCAAAACGATTATCAGTTAGCCAGCTTTATAAAAGTGGGAATAAATATAATTGGATCTACAAGTAATTCACATGATGTGCCAGGTGGTACTTTTTATGATCTTTTTAATGCAGCGCCTATTGTTCCGGTTTATTATGCAGATGGTTCGTATGGAGATCCGGGCGATTTCAATATTGCTGCAGCAAATCAAAAAAACCCACAGGAATCAATTGATTATTTTAACCAGCAAACAAGGGCTTATAAATTAAACGGAAATGTTTATGCTGATTTAAAATTTCTTAAATATTTTACATTTCATACAAGCGCTGGCGGAGATTATGAACAAGGACAAGTAAAAGCTTACACGCCATACACAAATTATCTTTATATTCCTGTAGCATTAAGAAATACGCATAGCGAGTTATCAATAACAAGGAATGAAACAAGAAACTGGATAATTGAAAACACATTATCTTATGAAAGAAAATTCAATCAACATTCTGTAAAAGTCTTGGTTGGGCAAGGTGCTCAACAATATAAATTTTACAGCCTAACGGCTTCAGCACAGGATGTACCACAAGGTTCAGGACTTGAATATTTGTCGCTTGGAACTGCATCCACCTCTCACGCGAGTGATAATGGAAGTCTTGATAACGTTAATTCTTATTTTGGAAGAGTAAATTATTCTTACGCTGACAAATATTTATTAAATGCGTCTATCAGAGCAGACGGAACTTCAAAATTCAGTAATAGCTGGGGCTACTTTCCTTCAGTTGGTGCTGGCTGGATAATTACCAATGAAAATTTCATGAAAGACCAAAAGATATTTGATAATCTAAAATTGAGAGGAAGCTGGGGCAAAATTGGTAATTTATCTGTGCCTGCCAATCTTTCTATCTTAACAGCTACCCAAACCGGCGGTTTAGTATATGTTGGTGGAGATGGCAGTACTGCAACAGGAGCAAGTATTGATAAAGTTGTAACACCAACTACTTATTGGGAAAAAACAGAAGGTACTGATGTAGGTTTAGAAGCTTCTTTGTTGCATAACAGATTGTATGTTGAAGCGGACTGGTATAATAAAAAAACACAAGATGCAATATTTGATATTCCTGTTTTAGGTTCTGTAGGCACAACCAGTGGTACTATTATAGGCAACCAGGCAACTTTCCAAAACCAGGGATTTGAATTTTTAGTTACCTGGAAAGACAATGTTGGAAAAGACTGGAGTTATTCCATCAGTGCAAATGCAGGCTTCAATCAAAATAAAGTTTTAGAAGTAGCTACAGGTGGTAATCCAATTTATCAATATTTAGGTGCAGTTCAAGCTACCCGTACTGTTGTAGGACAACCTATCGGAGAATTTTTTGGATATCAAACAATAGGTGTTTTTCAGTCGGCAGCCCAAATTCAGGATTATAAATCAAAAGACGGGATAATAATTCAACCTAATGCAAAACCCGGAGATTTAATATATAAAGATGAAAATGGGGATGGCGCAATAGACGATAAAGACAGGCTGGTTTTAGGCAATCCAAATCCTAAACTAATTTATGGTATTAACACTACGGTTTCATACAAGAATTTCGATTTGACATTAGATCTTCAGGGCGTAAACGGAGTTCAGATCTATAATGGCAATTTCGCTTTGCGTTATGGAGGTGAAAACTATACGCAGGATTTTTATGATAATCGCTGGCACGGTGAAGGAACATCTAATCTTTATCCATCAGTAAGCGTAGCCGGCAATAACAGTGTAACAAATTCCTTTTTTGTAGAAAATGGAGAATATTTTAGAATTAGAAATGCACAATTAGGTTACACGTTTCCAAAATTTAAAAATTCAGGAATCTCACAACTTCGCATATATGTGAATGCGCAAAATCCTATCACATGGTTTCCATATCGTGGTTTTACGCCTGAAGTTCCTGCTGAATCTCCATCAAAGGCCGGCATTGATCAAAGTGTATATCCTTTATATGCAACTTATAATTTTGGAGTTAATCTTACTTTTTAAATCTTAATTAAAATTCTTTATGAATATAAATCTTAGAAATTCCTCACCAAAAATTACTTTAATTATACTTCTGTTGCCATTAATACAAGGATTAACAGGATGTAAGAAAAGTTTTTTAGATGTTCCAGTTCAGGATCAACAACCGGCAGAACAATTTTGGCAATCGCAGGATGATGCAACAAAGGCTGTAAATGCTATGTATGCTAACATGCGCGGTTGGACGTTTGCCGCTTTTGCTCCGATGGCAGTTGAGAGTCTCGCCTCAGATGATGCAGTAACAGGTAGCGACCCAACAGATGGGTCGGTAGCATTCATGAGCCAGTTTGATAATTTTACTGTTACTTCAACTAATCGTGAATTACCGGATTTTTGGAATGGCATGTACCAGGAAATTAATTATTGTAACCAGGTCTTAGACAACATTCCAAATATTCAAATGGATGCTACATTACAGGCACGCTATTTACTCGAAGCAAAATTTATCCGCGCTTATTCATATTTCCGGTTAGTGCGTGCTTTTGGTGATGTTCCTTTAAGATTGCATGTACCCAAAGATGCAAGTGAATATAATATTCCGCGCTCACCTAAAGCAGATGTTTGGGCAGCTATTGAACAAGACTTAAATGATGCTGCAGCTTTACCTGCTTCTTACAATGGAGCAGATGTTGGAAGAATTACCAGCGGAGCAGCACTTGCTTTGCATGCTAAAGTTGCTTTATATCAGCAAAAATGGAGTGATGTGATAAATTATACTAAACAGGTTATGCAATCAGGCAAGTATTCATTGTTCTCAAATTTTGAAAAGATGTACAGAGTGCAAAATGAAAATTGTTCTGAATCAATTTTTGAAATTCAAGCTGGCTATTTTGCAAATAATACCGATGCTTCCAATTCGCAGTATTGCCAAATTCAGCAACCAAGAGGAAGCTTTGATGGAAACGGCTGGGGATATAATGTTCCCACGCAAGATTTGGTAGATGAGTTTGAGCCCAATGATCCCCGCAAAAACGGTACAATACTTTTTAGAGGTTCAACTTCTGCCGAAGGGGATTTAATTCCATCTACTTGCCCAAATCCAATGTACAATTATAAATCGTATGTACCTTTTAGCGTGTATCAGAATGATAATGGAGGCAGTGATCAAAATATCCGCGTTTTGCGTTATGCTGATGTGCTTTTGATGAATGCTGAAGCCAATAATGAAATGGGGAATACAGACGATGCTTTGGCGTCTCTTGAAATGGTGCGTGCCCGGGCAAGAAATTATGCAATTGCAAATGGCGCTCCCGCCAATACATTGCCAAAAGTTACTACAACAGATAAAGCCGCTCTTCGTAAAGCTATTTATCATGAAAGACGGGTAGAATTAGCCATGGATTTTGATAGCAGGTATTTTGATGTAATTCGGCAAGGAAGAGGCGCTGAAGTGTTTGGCCCGTTGGGATGGAAAGCTAACAAAAACGAAGTATGGCCAATACCACAAAGTGAAATTGATAACAGCTTTACCGTTTTAACTCAAAACCCGGGATACTAATTAATAAATTAATATTACAAAGCATGAAAAATATTTTTCTTAAAATCAGCCTGGTGTTAATATTAAGCAGCACATTGCTTGCTTCTTGTTATAAATCATTCGACCCCAAATCTTATCAACCCCAATTCACTATTAATGGCTATTCATCAGCAGCAGAAATTGGCAGCGGCAGTCTGGTTGGTTACTGGTCTTTTGATGGAAGTTATATGGATAGCGTATCAGGAACTGCCGGAACAGGGATAGGTACTTCTTTTACAAATGGCTTTAAAGGTCAGGCACTTCAGGGTGCTGCTGATGGTTATGTAATATCTGATCTGCCCAATGCCATTAAAAATCTTAAAAGTTTTACTATAGATTTTTGGATAAACACACCTCAAAATACAAGCGGAATTATTGCTCCAATTGTTATTTCAAAAACAGATGATTTCTGGGGCGCATTAGATATGTTTTATGAAAACGGTAGTACTGCCAGCTCCGCTAATTTTAAAATACATTTTAAAGGACAAAGCGAGGTTTGGTTTACAAACGGAAATTTAGCAAACCCCTGGGGTGCGTGGCAAAATATTGCTGTAACTTATGATGCTTCTACTTCTACATTTACCTTATTCCAGGGAGGTTCTCCTGTAGCTTCAACAACTTCTGATGGCTTAGGGGATTTGGTTTTTCCAGCTACCGCAACCAAGCTCATTTTTGGAACAGAACAATTTCAATGTTCCCCAAGCCTTGGAACTGCAGGTGGTACTCAGGATTGGGCAAGTTATTTAACAGGTCAAATGGATGAAGTACGAATATATGATAAAGCTTTAGGTCAATCAGATTTACAAGCGCTGATAATATTACAGGGCAAAGGCAAATAAAATCTAATCAATTAAAATAACATACGCGTTATGAAAAATAGTTTTTTTATTATACTGATTTTTCTTGTTGGCTTTTCAATGTTTGGCTGCAAAAAAACTGGTGAAAACAGTGGCGTTCAAGTTAATGCTGCTGTACCAACTATTTCAACAAATGATGCAGCTAATGTATCGGCAGTAGGAGCTACTGTTGGTGGCAACATCGCCAGTGATGGAGGCTCAATTGTAACCGAAGCAGGTGTATGCTATGGAACCAGTGCCGGTGTTGATACATCAAGCCTTAGGGTTGCGAATTATACAGTTTCAGGCAATTTCTCAGTTAATCTTAAAAATTTGGCATTGCTTACCACTTATTATTATAAAGCTTATGCTATTAATGAAAAAGGTATAACATACGGAGATGAAAAGTCTTTCTTTGTTCCTGTAAGTGGTGGTTATACTGCGTCTTCCCAAATAGCTGCTGATAACTTAAAAGCATACTGGGCTTTTGAAAATGGGTATGCCGATAGCGTTTCCGGTACTGTCGGTACTCCAAATAATGCTTCAGCAGTTAGTTTTGTTTCTGGTATAATTGGCAAAGCAGTTGAAGTAGCAAGCCCGGGATACATCAATACAAATATTGCTAATACTATTGCCAGCCTGGGTAGTTTTACAACAGTTTGCTGGATAAAACAACCGGCAAGTTTAAGCAGCGGTCCTACTACTTATATGCCTTTCTCATTAAATCAATCAGGTTATTCATGGGAGCAAACAAAATTTTTTATGCTCTTTAATAATGCAGATAACGCATCAAATTCTTATGGTAAAGTTTGTGTGATGGATCAATGGTTTGATCCGGGACAGGTATGGCCAAAAATGTTAGACGGTAATTGGCACCAGATGACAATTTCTTTTGATGGAACAACCGGCGCATTAAGGGTTTATGTAGATGGTGATTTAATGGCTGCAAGCAGCTCAACTACTTTTAATCCTCAAGCCAATTTTGGTACTGCAGATAGCTTTACTTTAGGCGGTCCTGATGACAATGCACATACCACAAATGGATGGATGAATTCTTTAAGTGGTGATTTAGATGAATTCAGAGTTTATGATAAGGCGCTTAGCACCGAAGAAATACAGGATTTATACGCCTTGCAAAGTCACGGTTTATAATTAATATTAATGCTTTTAGTGGGTGCACAAATAATTATAAAAAATTTGTGCACCCATTGTTTTTATTATAATCACTTTTGTTTTTAAACTTAAATAAGCATAAGTATGTGGGTTTTGTTCACGAAGTATAAACACCTTCTATTGAATATTTATATTCCATTAAGCATTTTAATATTTTATTCAGTTGGTTGTAAAAAAAATAATGCGCCACCCGAACCGCCCAATCCGCCGGATTCTACATCCAAATCATTTACAATAACCAGCCAAACAATTAATGCCATTGTTTTTAATTCAACAAAAACCTTGTATGGAATAAATACTAATCCTGTTATTCAAATTTCTTTTTCTGATAAAATAGATAAAAACTCAGTTGCTTCTGCAGTTTCATACATTAATAAAACTCAGCAATCATCAAGTGTTACTTATAACACATCCTATCAAAATAGCGACAGCACAATTATCATTTCACCCAAAGGAGATATTGGTTATTTGAATGAATATTTATTTTCACTGAATACTTCGCTAAAATCTATTTCAGGAAAATCTTTAACCAATAGAATTGATTTAGATTTTATAACACAAATTGATTCGACGGATAAATTTAACCGCATTTCAGATTCTGCTTTACTCACATTAGTTCAGCAGCAAACATTTAAATATTTCTGGGATTTTGGTCATCCAACATCAGGCATGGCAAGAGAAAGAAATTCTTCCGGCGATGTTTGCACAACAGGGGGAACAGGTTTTGGCGTTATGAGTATGATTGTTGCAGCAAACAGAAATTTTATTTCAAGAACAGATGCATTAAATCGTATTCAAAAAATTGTATCATTTTATAAAAATAAATGTACTGCATATCATGGCGCTTATGCACATTGGATTAATGGTGCAACGGGTGCAACAGTTCCGTTTAGTGATAATGATGATGGTGCAGATTTGGTTGAAACTTCTTATTTAATGCAAGGCTTATTATGTGCACGACAATATTTTAATGCAGCAAGTGCAGATGAAACAACTCTTCGTGATGATATAAATAATTTATGGAATGCAGTTGACTGGAATTGGTTTCGCCAAAATGGGCAGAATGTTTTATACTGGCACTGGAGTTCCGACAAAGCATGGATTATGAATATGCCAATAGCAGGATGGAACGAGGCAATGATGGTTTATGCATTAGCAGCTTCATCAAATACTAATGCAATTCCAAAAATTGTTTATGATAATGGATGGGCGCAAAATGGAGGCGAAAAAAATGGCAATAATTATTATGGAATAAACTTGCCACTCGGTCCAAACCTTGGCGGTCCGCTTTTCTTTGCGCATTATTCTTTTTTAGGAATTAATCCACACAATTTATCAGATGCATATGCAAATTATTGGACGCAGGATACAGCACATTCAAAAATTAATTACAAGTATTGTGTTGCTAATCCAAATCAATTTTATGGCTACAGCAATTTGTGTTGGGGCTTAACAGCAAGCGATGAACAAGGTGGTTACAGTGCACATTCACCCACAAATGATAATGGAACTATTACGCCAACAGCAGCAATTTCTTCTTTGCCATACACACCAACAGAAAGTATGAATGCGCTTAAATTTTTTTATTATACTTTGGGTGATAAGCTTTGGGGCGATTATGGTTTTCTGGATGCATTCAACTTAAATAATTTATGGTTCGCTGATTCATATCTGGCAATTGACCAGGGACCGGAAATTGTAATGATTGAAAATTATCGTACCGGGTTGTTATGGAATTTATTTATGAGTTGCCCTGAAATAAAAAATGGAATGAAAGCACTTGGCTTTAGCAGTCCGAATTTGTAAAATATTTTTTATGCAATTGAAAACACTATTGTCTTTAACTATTGCAGGATTGTTATTTTCAAACTATTCAAAATGTAATAACAATAATATAGGTGAAGATGGAAATAACCCACTATCTTCTTCAAAAGACACAATAATTTCATGGCTCACAAAAGCTGATGCAACTGTGTTGTTGCAAAAACAAAATGCCATCACATTTAATGCAACGCAAAATTCGTATTCCACTATAACAGTTGATGATTCAAAAACTTTTCAATCCATTGATGGGTTCGGTTATGCATTAACCGGCGGCAGCGCTTATGTAATTAATACGCTTGATGCAAAAACAAAAAATAATTTATTACTTGAATTATTCGGCAACGATGATAATTCAATTGGTGTAAGTTATTTGCGCATCAGCATTGGTGCATCAGATTTGAATGCAGATGTTTTTAGTTATGATGATGTTGCCGGCGACACAGCACTCACTCATTTTAGTTTAGCAAAAGACAAATCAGATTTAATTCCTGTATTAAAACAAATTATCGCCATCAACCCAAACATAAAAATTATGGCAACACCATGGAGCGCACCAACATGGATGAAAGATAATGATAGCAGTATTGGCGGAAGTTTATTGCCGAAATATTATAATGTATATGCAAACTATTTTGTGAAGTACATACAGGCGATGCAGGCAGAAGGTATAACCATCGCTTCCATCACACCACAAAATGAACCTTTGTTTGGCGGCAATAATCCCAGCATGGTGGTAACGGCTGAAGAAGAAAGAGATTTTATAAAAAATAATCTTGGACCTGCATTTAAAAACAATAATATCAAAGCAAAAATTATCGTGTACGATCATAACTGCGACCGACCCGATTATCCAATCACCATTTTGAATGATGCAGATGCTGCGCAATATGTTGATGGTTCTGCATTTCATTTGTATGGAGGAGATATAAGCGCATTAAGCATCGTACATGATGCGCATCCTGATAAAAATGTTTATTTCACAGAACAGTGGACAGGCTCTAATGAAAGCTTTAGCGGAGACTTAATGTGGCATATAAAAAATGTTATTATCGGCACAGTAAACAACTGGGGCAAAGCTGCAATAGAATGGAATCTTGCAAGCGACCCGAATTATCAGCCGCATACACAAGGTGGTTGTTCAGAATGCAAAGGCGCACTTACAATATCGGGTAATAATATTACGCGTAATGAATCTTATTACATCGTTGCACATGCATCTAAATTTGTTCCCCCAGGTTCTGTAAGAATTTCAAGTTCTGCTATCAACGGATTAACGAATGTTGCGTTTAAAACACCACAAGGCAAAAAAGTTTTATTAGTACTGAACGATGGTTCATCAGCCATCAACTTTAATATAAAATATAAAGATGAGCAAGCAATAATAACTATTCCTGCAAGCTCTGTTGTTACTTATGTTTGGTGATGATTAAAATATAGACCTAACAGGTTTATAAAACCTGTTAGGTCTTTTTATAAATTGCAATTATGATTAAGTACTTATTATTAGCAGCAACAATGATGTTAACTGCATGTGCATCTCACACACAACAACAATACCCTTCGATTGATAAAAATATTTCTGACTCCGCTTTACTTGATACAATTGAACATAGAACATTTGAATTTTTTTGGAGTGGTGCAGAACCCAACAGCGGCATGGCGCCTGAACGAATCCACATGGATAATGATTATCCTGAACATGACCAACACATTATTGCAACCGGCGGCAGTGGTTTCGGTGTAATGGCAATTCTTGCAGGTATCAATCGGGGTTACATTACAAGACAACAAGGTTTGCAACGCTTCGAAAAAATTATTTCATTCCTTGAAAAAGCAGATCGTTTTCATGGCGCTTATCCGCATTGGATAAATGGCGAAACCGGTCATGTAAAACCATTTGGGCAAAAAGACGATGGCGGAGATTTGGTAGAAACATCTTATTTATTCCAGGGCTTGCTTTGTGTTCGTCAATATTTTAAAGATGGTAATGATGAAGAAAAAAATTTATCAGCGCGTATTGATAAACTCTGGAACGATGTTGATTACAACTGGTATCGCAACGGTAATCAAAATGTTTTGTACTGGCATTGGAGTCCTGACTATGCATGGCAAATGAATTTTCCTGTGCATGGTTATAATGAATGTTTAATTCTTTACATACTTGGCGCCTCATCACCAACACACGGAGTGCCTGCAGAAGTGTATGATCAGGGCTGGGCACAAAACGGAAAAATTAATGCAATCAGCAATTATAAAAATGATACACTGCATTTGTTTATGCAGGGCAATCCACCGCATGGCGGTCCATTGTTCTGGTCACAATACTCTTATCTTGGTTTAAATCCGCACGGATTAAAAGATAAGTATGCTGATTACTGGAAAGAAATGAGCATGATGTCGCACATCAATTATCAGTGGTGTGTTGATAATCCAAAACATTTTGCCGGTTATAGCGATAGCAGTTGGGGGTTGACAGCAAGTTATTCAGTAAGAGGTTATGCAGCGCATGCACCAGACATGGAAAATGATTTGGGTGTGATTTCTCCAACAGCAGCATTATCATCTTTCCCCTATACACCAAAAGAATCAATGGCTGCAATGAAGCATTGGTATTTGAATGATACTTTGCGCAATAAAATTTTAGGACCATATGGTTTTTATGATGCGTTTAGTGAAACAGCAAATTGGTATCCGAATCATTATTTAGCGATTGATCAAGGCCCGGCTGTTGTTATGATGGAAAATTATCGCAGCGGTTTGTTATGGAAATTATTTATGAGTTGTGATGAAGTGCAGAATGGGTTAAAAAAACTTGGGTTTAGTTTCAATACTCCACAACAATAATTCATGCGTTTTATTATTTTTTTATTGTGTTTGATGATTTGCTTACAATCATCATTATGGAAATTATTTATGAATAATGATGATATAAAAAATGGGTTACTAAATTAAGTCCGGCAAAACCAACTGCTGAAAAATAATTTACTGCAACTTTCATTGACATGAGTTCCGGTGATATCTGAATGTGGCAATGGAATCCTGTTGAAATAAAAAATATTCATGCTAAGGGCTATATACTTAATTGTTAGGTGTTATTTCTGCGATTACTAACTTTGAATTTTGTTCTTCTTACTGCACACGTAAATAAAACTATTATGAAAACTTATCATGATAAAAAATTCCCAAATGAAAGTGAAGCCTACAGAAATGCACGCAATGAATTGCTTGAAGCAGAAATAAATTTGCGCAGGCAAACAGAAGCAGTAGCTGCCATGCGTCGCAACCTGCCCAATGGTGGTAAGCTTAAAGAAGATTATGTATTTGAAGAAATAGATGCAAATGGAAATATTAAGAAGACAAAAATGTCGGAGTTGTTTCAGCCCGGAAAAGATTCATTAATAATTTACAATTTTATGTATGCGCCGCAAGATGAAAAGCCATGCCCAAGTTGTACTTCGATAATAGATGGTATTGATGGCATGGTATTTCATGCTGAACAAAGAGTTAATATAGCTGTTATATCAAAAGCACCTATAGAAAAATTAATGCAATGGGCAAAGAATAAGAAATGGAGAAATGTGCATTTGCTTTCATCACTACACAACACGTATAATGCAGATTATTTTGGCGAAAATGAAAAACAAAATCAGCAACCTGCATTAAATGTTTTTCGCAAAACTGCTGAAGGCATATTTCATTTTTATGCAACGGAGCTTTTATTTGCACCTGCAGATAAAGGTGAAAACGCAAGACATGTTGATTCTATTTGGCCGTTATGGAATCTTTTTGATTTAATTCCTGAAGGTCGCGGAACAAACTGGCATCCGAAACATAACTACACAACTTAAAATAAACTTTGTAAGAAGCTATGGCAGTTTATGGTATTCTATTAAAGATTAAAGTTTTTCCAAGAAAACGAAATATATAATATCCTCTCACATTTAATGTATCGGCATCGGTAAGCCACACGGTTGCATTCCAGGTTCTGCCTGAACTCGAATCGTAAATTCTGCCATTCATCCATCTGCCTTGTTTTGCATTATATACAAGCCCGGACAGCACATCCATTCCTACAATTTTTCTTGAGCGCAAAGATTTATCAGGATTTTTTATATCAAGCCTTTGATCTATTGGAGTAATAGTATCGTCTTCATCATAAAACCAAAGAATTTTAGCTTTAAAGGCATTATCCTGTTTATACACTTCCACAATAAGATTTTTTTCTGCCGATTCCCATTTTCCCAAAATTTCATCTTGCCTGCCTTGCGCATTTGTTTTTATTATTAATAAGCTAAAGCAAATTATTACCAGGTACTTCATAAGTGTAAAGATGCAGACAAGTATTATAAAAAATACCTGCTTCCTTTTTTAATTTTTTAATACTGCGCTTTTAATGAACTGATGTAAAAAATAAGGCGCACCCGTTAAGACGCACCTTACCGAACGCTTATTTCATTTAATTTTTATCCGTCTCCGTTTAAGATTAGGATAATGTAAAAGCTGAAAATCACCGTTCTGATTATATA
>JAICKT010000358.1 GCA_025927795.1 Parafilimonas sp.
AGCAATACGCTCCATAGCCCGGCGCTTTAGGTCTTCTGTTTCGTCTGCCGGCGGCAGTTCCTCAACAGAAGGCATCATGATGGGCATCGTTTGGTGTACTTTCGGTTCTTCCTTTTCCGCCGCCGCTTCATGGGAATTTTTAACCACCAATTGCATTTCAATAACCGGTTCGTCTTCCTGTTTCGAAATTTGCAACGGGGTTGTTGGTTCCTCTACAGACTTGGATGATGAAGTTGACTTAGTTTCTGCATAGATCTGTGCAGGCTTTGCCAAATAACCGCCTGACGTGGGGGCGGCGCTAGCTTCTTTTTTATTTTTACTGTGCTGATTTTTATGAACAGTTGTTTCAGCTTTCCGGGAGGGTTCCTTGTTTGTTTCAGAAGGTATTGAATCAGGTTCCGAAGATAAGGTGAAATGAACAACGGTTTCAAACGAGTTATCAACAGTATTTTTATCTTGTAAATTTACGGCGTCAAGCTCTGGTACTTCTACTATTATTGGTTCTATTTCTTTTTCAATTACTGGTTGTGGAATGAATGCCTGTACATTTTCTTCTTTGATAGATTGAAAACTTTTTTGTTCTGGTTTTATTTCATCTTTGTTTGTTTCGTTCGCAATTAGTTCTTCTTTATTTTCATCAAAAATAAAAACGGGTTGATGGTATTTCTTTTTATCATCTTCTTGCTGCAATACCATTACAATTTTTTCTTCATCTTTTTTCTCCACCTTTGGTTTTTCTTTTTTATCAAACGGATCTTTATGTTCAAATCCTGTTGCTATTAAAGTAATTCCAATTTTATTTTCGAGCGAGTTATCATAACCAAGCCCTAATATTACATCCGTATCTTCCCCCGCCTGGCTTAGCAAATGATTTTGTATCGTTTCCACTTCATCCATCGTAAATTCATTTTCGCCTTCGGCGGAATTGATATTTATTAATATCCATTTTGCTCCGCGAATATCATTGTCATTCAGCAATGGAGAATTAAGAGCATGCTCAATCGCTTTCTGGGCACGGTTTTCACCTTCTGCAGATGCGCTGCCAAGAATAGCAACACCACCTTTTCGCATCACGGTGCATACATCAGCAAAGTCAACATTTATTTGACCTGTGCTATTAATTACATCAGTGATACATTTTGCTGCAGTCGCTAAAACATTGTCTGCTTTTGCAAATGCAGCCTTCATCGTAAGGTTACCAAATTGATGACGCATTTTATCGTTGCTAATCACCAGCAATGTATCCACATGATCTTTTAATTTACTGATTCCATCTTCTGCCTGCGCAATTCTTTTTTTGCCTTCATAAGCAAACGGGGTGGTAACAATACCCACCGTAAGTATGCCGAGGTCTTTACAAATTTTTGCAATAATAGGTGCACCGCCTGTGCCCGTGCCGCCGCCCATGCCCGCAGTGATGAAAGCCATTTTGGTATTTACTTCAAGTATCCGTTTTATTTCTTCCAAACTTTCTTCGGTGGCTTCGCGGCCAATTGCAGGATTAGCGCCGGCGCCAAGTCCCTGCGTTAAATGCGGTCCGAGCTGCACTTTATTAGGAACATTGCTGGTGGCTATTGCCTGTGCATCTGTGTTGCAAATAATAAAATTTACACCTTCAATGTTTTGGCTGAACATGTGGTTTACTGCATTGCTTCCACCACCGCCTACGCCTATCACCTTTAGGATAGATGATTGTTCTTTTGGCAAATCAAAATGTATCATGTGTTAGAATTAAAATTGGTTAGTATTAAATTGATTAGTATTAAATATTTTTTTGTTGAATTTAAATTATAGATGTTCTTTTATTCGACATTTAAAATTTATAATTCAAAATCGCTTTCTTTACAGTTCCGAATCTCCTTCTTCTTTAAACATTTCAATCAATCCGTTTTTAAATGAATCCATAAATGCCTTTAATGTTTTACGCGGTTTCACTACAATATTTTTATGATCCGAAATATCTGCTTCCACTTCATCTACGCTTGCACGTTGTAAATTAATAGGCACATTTACTTTTGCAAATTGCTGTTCAAATTGCTTGCGTTTATTTTCATAGTCATTGTATCCTTTTAATATTAACCCCAAACATGTAGAATACATGGGCTTTGCCAATTCTTCAATATGCCCTGCAGCAAGATGTTCATTCGGATAGCCAATTCTTGCATTCAAACCGGTAACATATTCTGTTAACTGAATAAGATGCTTTAGCTGTGAGCCGCCCCCAGTAAGAATTACACCACCATTCAATAAACGATTATCCAGCCCTACCTGTTTTAAATGATAAGAAACAAAATCCATTATCTCACTCATGCGTGCCTGAATAATTGAAGCAAGATTTTTTACGCTGATTTCTTTAGGCGCCATTCCGCGCAATCCGGGAATGGTAATAAATGCATTTGATTTTGCTTCATCCGATAAGGCGCTTCCAAATTGAACTTTCATTTGCTCGGCTTGCGTTTTTAAAACACCCAATCCTGTTTTTATATCATTGGTAATATTTTCACCACCGAATGGAATTACTGCAGTATGTTTTAAAATGCCTTCATAAAAAACAGCAAGGTCTGTTGTGCCGCCGCCAATATCAACAATAGCAACGCCGGCTTCCAAATCGTGATCGCACATTACAGCCGCTGCAGAAGCCAATGGTTGCAACACCAAATCTTTTGTTATTAATCCTGCTTTTTCCACACTGCGATTTATATTTCTTATTGCATTTTTATCGCCGGTAATGATGTGAAAATTCGCTCCGATTTTTACGCCGCTGTACCCAATCGGATCAGGAATATTTTGAAAATTATCAACCGTAAATTCCTGCGGAATTACATCAATGATCTGATCGCCGGCAGGTATGTAAGTTTTGTATTGATCATTAACCAACTGGTCAATTTCTGCTTGTTTAATTTCTTCATCAGTATTCTGACGCACAATATCACCCCGTGTTTGCAGGCTTTTGATGTGATGGCCTGCAATGCCAACATACACCTCACTTACGGGAAGATTGGGATTGCTTGCATAACAATTTTCCAAAGCAGTTTGTATTGCTTTTATAGTTTGGTCAATGTTCAACACCATTCCGTGTTGTACACCGTTGCTGTTTGCCCGGCCAAAGCCAAGAATTTCCAGCTTGCCGAATTCATTTTTTCTTCCTGCAATTACTGCAATTTTTGTAGTGCCGATATCAAGGCCTACAATAATGGGTTGTTCGTTGTTCATATTGCTTTTTTTAATGCCTTGTTTTAAATTTTATTTTTAAATGCAATAAAAAATGTAAGGCGGTGGTGTTATTGTTTTTTTTTATTTTAAAAATCATTTATTTTTTAATAATCAGTTTTAGGCGGCATTACTGCTTTCGGAATTCTTTTGTTTTTCTCTGCCTCTTTTAAAATCGTTGGGGGCTTTACAATTTTTGATTTCAAAGGGGCAGGATCTGGTTTTTCAACGGATGTGGAATGGTTGGTTACAACATTCTTTTTTGTTGACGCATTATTGGTTGTTGTTGGTTTTTCAGGAACATGAATAGGGGTTACAGAACCTTGTTTATTATTAGTTGTATTTTCTTTTACTTCTTCAGACGGAATATTTTTATTTTCATGCGAAGCATTTATATTATCATCATCATTGGTTTGCTCAAGCTGAATGCTGGTTGAATCATTGATATGTTTTTGTGCATCTTCAATTAAGTTTTTCATAATTTGAACAGAGCGCAATGAATCCATTTTAATTTCTTCAGCGCCTCTTCTTACAGCTACTACTTGTCCTTTAAATTCAACACTGATGGATGAATAATGACTCCATCCCAACTTTGTTAAAACCTGTTTATAAAAACAAAGAAGATTATTAAATTTTTGCTGGTAATCTTCTCCATCGCCAAAATGAATAATTTGATTTCCTAATTTGGGAACTAAATTAAAAGTGCGATCGGGCAATATATCTATCTGATCAATTTGTGCCATCCAAAAAGGATTAGCGCTGATAAACTCACTCATCGTTTTTATATCTTTCGTAAGATTGCTATCTTGCTTTGACAAAATAATTACATCAGTGGGAAAATCAGTAAAGACAGGCAACCTGGCAGAAAACTTCTCGCTCAAAGGAAGCCGTGTTAAAGAACTATCTATATAAAATGAAGCGCCCGATGATGTAAAAATTCTTGCAATAGGTTCCCGTTCTTTTACTCTTACTTGTAATACATTATTATTATCAAAAAACAGTTGAGCGCTTTTAATCCATTGCGTTTTTTGCAATTCATTTTCCATTAAAGCAAGGTCAATAGAATGCAAAGGCATCTTTAATAATTTACCGTTATTTACTTTTTCTAAAATTGATGCAACATCTTTTTTATCAATAAAAAAATTATTCTGAACTCCTGAAATATTTATTTCAACTCCGGCACAGCGTTCATTGTTTCTTTTTTCAATAGCTGCCACCAGCAATACAACAGTTCCTGAAGCAATGATGATCCATATCATTGTTATAAGAATTTTTTTAACCGTGTATTTGCCGTTCATTATTTTTTATTAAATAATATTCAATAAAATTTTTTTCATGGGTTCAACCAACTGATCTATATCTCCTGCTCCTGCCGTAATTAATA
>JAICKT010000126.1 GCA_025927795.1 Parafilimonas sp.
AACTTAAGTTTTGTTCTAGAACTTGCTCAAGAAATAGTCGTTGAAGAAGATAAACAAAAATATGTAGGAGAGGCTTTAAATTTATTAGCTCCACAACTATTAAATTTAAAAAACTCCAAAGAAGATTCGAAACGAATTTTTGAAGTTTTTTATCCTTCGGTCGAAGTGTATTTAAATTATACAAATAAGATTGAAAGCTTATTTTGGAATGTCGTTAAAAATGCAGAGAATAATTTTGCTAAAAGCATTGGCGTCTTAATACTTTTCAATAGCACTATTGAGTCGCAAAAGAATTTGTCTGAGAATTTAAAATCAGAGATTCAAACAATAGAAGGCCAATTTAAGAGCTTTGAAAAGGATTTTGAAAGAATTGAAAAGGAAAAGAAGAAACTTATAGTGACTGAGGCAAAGAAAAAAGTAGAAGACCAAATTATTGCTTTGGAAACTTACACTATTAATATTTATTTTATAACTTTTAATTTCTTTTCCGTTCATTCTAGACGAATAGACGACTTAGTCTTTATAGTAAAATCGCTTAAATCAAATGTGTTAATAATACAATACTTGGCAATAGTTGCCCTTCGAGATTATAAGCAACTTGAGGACATTGTACAAAAACTTGAAATAAATAAACTATCAATCATAAAACCATTACAAGACCAAAACCTTACGTTTAATGCTTCAACGGAAAAAATTAAGAATTTAAATAACTTATTAACACCTAAAAACTTTTCTGAAATTGTAAATGAAGAAAAATTTTTATATTGGAAGGAATTAAGACCGTCTTGGCAACAGGAGCAGATGCAACAAATATTTAATGAAAAGAAATCCATATTAAAAGATATCGCTAAGGAAATAAATAGCGCATCTGATAAAATTGAAAATGCTTTATTACAACTTACTGAAGAGGATAAAAAGAGAATTTTTATTAACGATTAGATTTTCCTTTTGTCGCCGTAGCGGAATCTCCATTACAAAATATTTCATTGTCAGGCATCTTCTCGCCTCAGCGGACGACGCGCTACACGTTCACCAATATCTTTCCAATGTGTTAGTCTACAAATTTCAGTCCTAGCAGGGTCTTCATTATAGGGCTATGAGTGTGGCATAAGACCCTGCGTTATCGATCAGCAATAAAACATTAATTTTTATTGTCCACCATCGTCTCGCCTCAGCGACCGATGCGCTACACGTTCGCCCACATCTTTCCAATGCGTTAGTCTAACAAATTTATGCGCCTGGTCTAAAATGTAAAACGAATCACTTGAATGGAAATATTCTTCCGGCAACTTTTTCTCTATCGGTTTTCTCTATCGGTTGGTGTCCTCACCAACTGAAACATGCTAGTCCTTATAATGCGTAAGCATATTAAATTCATCAACACCTTCCCAATAAAATCTTGCGCTGCTCCATTTATATTCTTCAGGATATATACACAAATTCCATTTAACAGGATTGTTATGTATGTATTCTAATTTACTAACAAAAATTTTTTCTGTACTGATTGGTATAGCCAACGGATCTCTTTTCCAGAACTGAAATGCACGATCGTCTTTATCAGACTTATATAAATGCAATTGATTTGTTTGCAACAAATATTTTTTAAACCGGTGCGCTGTAAATTTCGCTAAACTTCCTGCTGCGCTTTCTTTACCATTCTGCTTAAGAATATACCACAGCAAATGAATATGATTAGGCATTATAACAAAACCATACAATGTCACTATTTCTTTTTGAACAAGGTATAGTAAAGAAGAAATCACTTCAAGCTTTAATGCATCATCAGCCAATAAATGGCGAAATTGATAGATAGTATCTGTATAAAAATAACAGAAGTTAACATCTACTTGCCCTTGTCGTTTATGAAAAATATTCATGCTTAAATTTAATATCTTTTCGGTTGGTGAGGACACCAACCGATAGGTAAAGACTTATGCGTTGCTCCTCCCCAATTTCCATATAGCGGCTGTTGCATTTTTCCTGTCCTATATCGTCTCGTATAATCTTCACACAAAAATTCATGTAGTTTTATTTTATAATTAAGCTATCATGCACGATGAGCAGTTACTGCAGCAGCGATTAATCAATCAGCATCTCATCAAACCAAAATATAGTTCTGCATCAAAGCTCGTTAATTATTTGGGTGCTGTACAGGCACAGGATTTTGCCATGAGTAAATGGGCAATAGGTTTAAGAACTGCCAACTCAACACAGGAAAAGGTGGAAGCAGCAATAAATAAAGGCAGCATTTTGAGAACACATATTTTAAGACCAACCTGGCATTTGGTAAGCGCAGAAGATATTTACTGGATGCTTGAATTATCTGCACAAAAAATTAAAGCAATTATGCGCAGCAATGAGAAAAGGCTTGGCATTGATGAACCGTTATTCAAAAAAACAAACAGGATAATTGAAAAAGCATTAAGCGAACATGAGCAGTTAAACCGTGATGAAATAATTCAGTTATTCAACAAACATAAAATTATCATTAATGAAAACAGGCTGTCTCATTTTTTAATGCGTGCAGAACTGGAAGCAATTATCTGCAGCGGCAAAATCACCGGCAATAAAAATACGTATGCGCTGCTTGCAAAACGTGTAACAAAAAAGAAAACAATTAAGCGTGAAGAAGCGCTGTGCATGTTGGCAAAGAAATATTTTCAAAGTCGCGGACCCGCTGCTATTGCTGATTTTGCGTGGTGGAGCGGATTATCTATAAGCGATGCAACAAAAGCACTTCATGCGGTTGAATCAACATTGAATAAAGAAACTATCAACAATCGTGAATATTATTTTAAATCATCAAACAATTATACCGGCGAAACTTCAACTGTATTTGCTTTACCGGCATTTGATGAATACCTGATAAGTTATAAACATCGTTCACACATGCTTCATTCAATCAAAAAAAATATTTCTGTCAACGGAATTTTCTGGCCGGTAATTCTTGCAAATGGAAAAGTTGCCGGCATGTGGAGCAGGAGAATGGTGAACAATAAACTTACTGTTCAAACAGAATACTTTAGTAAACCATCGACCGCTGTAAAAAATGATTTAATGAAAAGCTTTAATGCTTATGCAAAATTTTTACATAAACAGGTGATTGTTGACAGAAACATGAAAGGAAATTTATAATCTTTATCTTCAATCACATTTATAAAACCCATTATGACATTTGAAGAATTAATAAAAAATCATTCGGCTGATGTAATTGAAAAATTAATAACCGAAGTATTGTCTAAAGATCCCATTGAAGTGCGTTTTGATTTTTTAGAAGGAGATCAATGGTCAATCATTACAACCCATCAATATGAGGAAGATAAAGAGATATCATTGCGCCTGCATTTGAATGACTATTACGATTTGTATTTTGGTTACTACGATGATGAAGATGAATTCATTGAAATTGTACATCCGCTAACAGAAGAAGAAAAAAAGATACCACCCGTAAGATTAAAAAAAGTTATGAAAAAAGTACTGGATGATGAACAAGGTATGAGCATTCCAAATAATTTTCTTTCCAGGTAAATTTTCTCTTTCCCGCAATGTCTCCCCGATGATTTTTGTGTATAGCAGGGCACATTGCGCATTCATCACTCAACTGCTCAGGTTGTAACAGCACTATAGCTTAATCATTGTATATCATCCGCGCTAAACTTTTTTGTTACTTTATGTGCAAGTGAAAAAAATAAGATGAAAAAATTTTCAAAAGCATTTTTGAAATGCATAAACGAAACGCAAATCACCCATGTGCGTACAGGTAAAGACAGAACAAAATTCACCGGTATATGGATGGTTGAAGTGAAAGGAAGAATTTTTGCCCGTTCTTATTATGGCGTAGAAAGAAGCTGGTACACTGCTCTGCTTGAAGAAAACACAGGCGCTATTAAATGCGAAAAAGAAATCATAGATATAAAAGGTGAAAAACCAGTCGACATCAAAAGTATTACTGAAGCTATCAACAAGGCTTACGAGAAAAAATACTTGGTAAAGCGTTACAATAAAAAATGGGTGGATGGTCTTTGCGAACCCGAAAAAGTAGCAAGGACAATGGAGTTTATTGCTGTGTGAACTTTTTCAATAAATCGAACCTGCTGCAACATAATTATTACCGGGAAATAAAGCATGGTCCGCTTAAGCGAGACGATGCCTGACGATTCTTTTAAAAGATTTTTTTATCTTTTGCCCAAATAATGTTGTTATGCCGGGAGATACTTTACATGTAAATACAAAAGGTGTTTTAAAAAATACATATGATGCTATCGTAATTGGTTCAGGCATTAGTGGCGGATGGGCAGCAAAGGAATTGTGTGAGCATGGCATAAAAACGCTGGTGCTTGAAAGAGGACGCAACGTTACACACATAAAAGATTATCCTACCGCAACCAAACATCCATGGGAATTTCGTCATCGCGGAAGAAATACACGTGCACTTGAAAAAGAAAATCCAATTATCAGCAAGTGTTATGCATTCGATGAAACGGCGCAACATTTTTTTGTGAAAGACAAAGAGCATCCATACATACAAGAAAAACCTTTTGACTGGATTCGCGGTTACCAGGTTGGCGGTAAATCATTAATGTGGGCGCGTGAAACGCAGCGCTGGAGCAGGTTTGAGTTTGAAGCACCAGGTCGCGATGGTTATGCAGTTGAATGGCCGATAACATATGATGAGCTTGCACCATGGTATTCGCATGTTGAGAAATTTGCTGGCATCAGCGGTAATAAAGATGGAATTGAAAATTTACCTGATGGTGAATTTTTGCCTCCGTGGGAATTTAACTGCGCTGAAAAAATGATGCGCGATAAAGTAAATGCACATTATAAAGACCGGGTGATGCTGATGGGGCGTTGTGCCAACTTAACGAAAGCAGGTGCACTGCAATTGCAGCAGGGACGCAGCGATTGCCAGGCACGTGACCTTTGTTATCGTGGTTGTCCTTTCGGCGCATATTTCAGTTCCAATTCTTCTACTATTCCATGGGCGCAAAAAACAGGCAATCTTACTTTGCAACCAGATTCTGTTGTGCATTCTATTATCTATGACGAACAAAAACAAAAAGCAATTGGCGTACGCGTTATTGATGCCAATACAAAACAGGCAACAGAATATTTTGCAAGAATAATTTTTGTGAATGGTGCATGTTTAAACAGTAATCTTATTTTACTCAATTCAACGTCGAATCGTTTTCCAAATGGATTGGGAAATGATAATGATATTTTAGGAAGATATGTTTCGTTTCAAAATTATCGGGGCTCATTAAGCGCCTCTATTGACGGACCTTCTGATAAATATTATTATGGTCGAAGACCTGTTTCTCCATTAATGCCAAGCTTTAGAAACGTTCGTAAAAATGATATGGATTTTCTTGGCGGTTACATTACATTTTGGGGCGCTTACAGAAATGTTGGAAATGAAAATGGTAATGATACTATCGGCGCAAAATTTAAAGAAGCTATGTGCGAACCAGGTGATTGGGGCGTTTACATGTCAATACAAGGTGAGGTGATTCCAAAGCAAAGTAATCTTGTGCGTTTGAGTAAAGATGAAAAAGATGCATGGGGCATTCCGCAGATTATTACCTCAGTAGATTATGATGACAATGATGAAAAAATGCTCAAAGATTTTTTAATGCAGGGTGAAGAAATATTAACAGTTGCAGGTTGTACAAATATTGTAAAGAATGATAGTAAGCAAGCACCGGGTCTTGATATTCATGAAATGGGCGGATGCAGAATGGGTAAAGATTCTAAAACTTCAATGCTAAATAAATGGAACCAATTGCATTTATGCAAAAATGTTTTTGTAACAGATGGTGCCTGCATGACAACAGTTGGCAACCAAAATCCATCACTTACATTTATGGCAATTACAGCACGTGCAGCTAATTATGCGGTGGGTGAATTAAAAAAAGGCAATTTGTAAAAGCGAAAGTGAAATCAATTTTTCTTTCTCTGTAATGATAGGCAGATATATCCTGAATTTTCGATGCGGGATTATTAAATTTCATTCAATGTAGTTAGTAAAGCCGGGTTTTGCTCAATTTCACGGCTGATGTCAACTCCTTCAAATTGTTCACACTGCTCCCGGTGTTGAAAGATTAGATTTAACTTTTTACAAAGCCATTCAAATTTATTAGAATCTACATAAGTTTTAAGCGTTTCAGTTTCCCATCCATCCCCGGAATTATAAACAAATATCTTTTGCCAGCGATTTATTCTTTCTACAAAAGTTACAATCATTATTGCATCCAGCACTTGTTTAAAATCATAGAAAATAAATACATTATCCAGTACATCAGTACTACGAAAATTAAATATCATACTCATAGCAATCAGTTTAATTGGTTAAATAATATAGAGAGAAAAATAATGTAGTTAGAAGTATAAATGCACAATAAATTTATGAAGGCGTTTGCCATAATTATCGCAGAAAACGTTTAAATCCTGTCCTGAAAAGGTCTCTGTTGATTTTTGTGTATTGTGTTTCAAATCTTGATATACTCATCACCATGAAGCTTAATATTTTTTTCTTCTGCCGGGCTAAATTTTTTTTCATTGTATCATATCGATACACTCGTTTGTTCAAAACCGAACATTCTTATTTCGGTTTTAGTCCGTTAACAAAAACTTGTCAAATGGCTTAGTCATTTATTAAAGCCAGTTACCCAATTTCTTCGCCGGTTATCATTGGTTTAACACTCCTTAACGCAAATGCTCACGGCATTTGGAATAAACAAGCAAAACAATATTTATTAACTCCATAACTGGAAAAAATTAAAAAAATGAAAAAAATAATTCTTGCAGCTTCATTATTAATTGCATTAAGCAGTGCAACTTTTGCGAAAGACAAAAATGTTAACCCTAACTTATTCAACGATCTTACATTAACGTTTAGAGAATCCACACAAGTAAGCTGGATAAATAAACCGCAGTACAAAGAAGCAATGTTCAAATTTCAAAATCAAACTGCCTGTGCTTTTTATACAAAAGACAATAACGAATTAATTGGATTTGGAATTTTATATGAAAAAATAGCATTGCCCCAAGTTGTAACCGATGCAGTAAACAATAGTTACGCAGGCTGGGATTTTGTTGATGCTATGTTGTATGTTGATACAGATGGAAACGTAAATTATTTTATGCAGGTTAAAAACAATGATAAGATTCGTGTGCTTCAGATAACGCCCGATGGTTATGTAAGTGTATATGCAAAAGTTGCTTCCTGATTTCAGTTGAAGGCGAAGCGAATGGCATGAGAGTAATGTGCAATGCGCATATTACTCTCTGCTTGTTTTAATGCTTTAATAATTTTACAGCATCAATGCCTCATTCCGTAAATTATTTTAAATGCCTGTTTTCAATTCGTCTATCTGCTTTACAAAATCATACTGAATATCCTCATGTAATGCAGACAGTGCAGCTTTAATTTTTTTGAGTTGCTGCATATACATATTGTTAAGCGCTTTATTCTTATGTATGCGAATGCCTGAATGTTTTAACATCAAGCAAAAATGTATCAACAATTCAACTTCTGTTTGTTTACTGCCAACATATTTAATGTGTTTATTAACAAGTCTTAAAATTTTGCGCAAGGTTTTTTTTGCCAGGTAAAGATTGGAAGTGTTTATATCTTTAAATTTTTCATTAATCATTTCCTTTACCTGTTCAGTATAACCTTCAATATTGTGCGCTTCAAAAAGTAAATAAGTAAGTAACTCTTTATTGTCTTTTTTAAATCTGGCTAAGCGCAGGCATGCATCAGTAATTTCTTTAGCCGTAAGATTTTGAAGTTCCTGTTTTATTTCAGCGAGGCTTGCTGTTTTCATTGCAATAAAAATAAACACAAAATAAGTAGTGATTGGTGCAGACAAAAACCATTAGAGAATCCTGTTACAATAAATTTCTAAAAAAATTTTCATCTTTATTGTAACAAATCATTTCCTCACACGACTTATTCATATAAATCACAGGTGTTGCAAAAGCGGGAAGCGGAAAAGCAGTTTGAGAAACATATTAAGGAACATGAACTTTTGATTTATAAGATCTGCCGCATTTATGCTTATACTGATGCTGACCGGCAAGACCTGTTTCAGGAAATTGTAATACAATTATGGAATGCTTTTCCAAAATTTAAAGGCGATTCTAAACTAAGCACATGGTTATACAGGGTGGCTATTAATACTGCGATAACAGGGCTGAGAAAGAGAAAAGATTTTATTGAAAGTTACGATCATGCAGCACTGCCTGCTAATATAAGCGACGAGAACAGCATACATCTTGAAGAACGGTTACTCGAAATGTATAAAGCGATAGAACAATTAAATCAAATTGAAAAAGCGATTATAATGTTTTATCTCGAGGACAAAAGTTATGAAGAAATGGAAGAGATACTCGGAATAAGCCAGGGCAATCTGCGTGTAAAAATGAATCGCATAAAAGAAAAATTACGTAACCTGACAAACAAACATTGATTATGGAACTGGATGATTTAAAACAAACGTGGAAACAATCTGAAACAAATAAAAATATAAACACGGACATTATGAACATGATTCAACACAAAACTTATGGACCTGTTGCAGCACTGAAAAAAGAATTCAGAAAACAAATTATTGTAATGTGCCTCCTTCCACTGCTTTTAATTTTTACAAACCTGGATGATATTTCCAAACCACTTACAAGTATTTTGTTTTGGGCGTATGTACTGCTTTGCGCGGGCATTGTTGTGTTTGCTTATTTTAATTATCGCATAGCGAACCGCATGAGTGTGATGGATGAAAGTATAAAACCAAACCTGGAAAAACAGGTAAACACTTTGGAAACAAGAATTCAATGGAAGATAATTGGTTTACGAATTGCGCTTATTTTTCTTATCGTGTTAACTGAGATAGTTCCCTATATTCAACATTACAGCATGCTGGATAAATGGCATTCACTTTCACCTTTTATACGCTTTAGCGCTTATGCAGCTTTGCTATTGTTTCAATATTTTGTAGGACGAAAAGTTATCTATAGAAAATTTGGTTCACACTTGGTTTACTTAAAAGATTTGATCCGCGAAATGGATTGATGTGTTGGATTGAAAATTTGAATCGTTCGCTTAGACAAGAAGATGACAGACAGAAATTAATAATAGTTTTAAAAACTATTTCTACGCTTTGCTGCAGACAAAGTATAAGACAGGCGCAGATTATAGTGCTAAGCGGGCAAAGAAATTGAATTGAAGTACGGCATTAGTGTCAATATTATTTTGACATACTATAAGTTTTATATTTTAGTTGTAATTTAGTATTAATATTCAATTTCCTATTTCTGCAAAATATTTATATGAAAGACCAATCCAATATTAAAGACTCCCCTTATTTTATTGGCGAAAATGAAGAAAGCTATCGTCTTCTGGTGGACAGTGTGAGAGACTATGCAATTTTCATGATAGATACCGAAGGGTACATTGTAACATGGAACAAAGGTGCTGAAAGAATAAAAGGATATACTTCAGACGAAGTTCTTGGAAAACACATCTCCATATTTTACACCAAAGATGAAATTGAAAAGAGAGCGCCAGAAAATAATTTAAAGAAAACGCTTAAAAAAGGTCGCTTTGAAACTGAAGGTTGGCGCGTACGCAAAGACGGCTCTTTGTTTTGGGCAGATGTCGTTTTTACTGCGCTTTTTAACCAACATGGCGAGCTGAGAGGTTTTGCAAAAGTTACACGTGATATTACAGAACAAAAAAAAATAAAAAATGAAATCTCTCATTTGAATGAAACACTTGAGAAACGTGTTGCTGAAAGAACAGAAGAGTTGCAAAGAAGTGAAAAAAAATTTCACGACCTGTTTCAAAATAACCCTATGCCTATGTGGGTAATAGATTCAGCTTCATTAAAAATATTAGATGTTAACGAAGCTGCCATCAGGCATTATGGATATAGCTGTAAAGAATTCTTGTCGATGACCTCGCTTGACATCAGACCAATAGACGAGAAAGAACGCTACCTGCAATTAAGCCGCACTTCAAAACCTGCCAGTTATTATACAGGGCTATGGAAACATTTAAAAAAAGATGGAACCATTATAACTGTTGAAGTAAGTGCAGACGATATATCATTTGGAGGAAAACCAGCACGTATAATTCTTTCTAACGACGTAACCGAAAAAATAAATGCGGAAGAAAAACTATTATTATTAAATGAGGAATTGGAAGATCGGGTAAGGCAACGAACACATCAGTTAGAAATGGCGAACAAAGAACTTGAAGCATTTTCTTATTCCGTTTCGCATGATTTACGTGCACCATTACGGGCAGTAAATGGTTATGCTAAAATTTTGGAAGAAGACTATTTTAAAGTGTTTGATGACGAAGGTAAAAGGTTATTAAAAACAGTGCAGCATAATGCGAAAAAGATGGGTGTACTTATAGATGATTTACTTGCCTTTTCCAGGCTCGGTCGCAAAGAGGTGTACAAATCTTTGGTAAAAATGACTGACCTGGTTGAGAACGTAATTTCTGAGTTTAAAAAGGATTTATCAACTAATACTAAAATAAATTTGAGTGAATTGCACCCGGTATTAGCTGACTATTCATTAATGACGCAGGTGATGACGAATTTAATTTCTAATGCTATAAAATATTCTTCTAAAAAAGAAAAGCCGGTAATAAAAATTTCATCTGAAAAAAAAGGAAATGAAATTGTTTACTCAGTAAGCGATAATGGAACCGGCTTTGATATGCAGTATGCACACAAATTGTTTGGCGTATTTCAACGGTTACATGGTGAAGATTTTGAAGGAACCGGTGTTGGTTTGGCAATAGTGCAGCGTATTATTATAAGACATGGCGGCAAAATATGGGTAGAAGCAGAGCCGGAAAAGGGAGCGACATTTTATTTTAGCTTGCCGAACATTGAGTTAAAATAAATCAAAATGGAAAATACGGATGTTGAGATTTTATTAGTGGAAGACAATATGGATGATGCAGAATTAGCTATAAGAGCGCTTCGCAAAAGCAATATAGCTAACAATCTTATTCATCTCAAAGATGGCGCTGAAGCTTTGGATTTTTTGTTTGGAAAAGGAAATTATGCGAAAAGAAATATAAACAATAAGCCTAAAGTGGTTTTGTTAGATCTTAAAATGCCAAAAGTGGATGGTATAGAAGTATTAAGGCAAATAAAAGCAAATGAAGATACTAAAACAATTCCTGTTGTAGTGCTTACTTCCTCAAAAGAAAATCCTGATGTAGAGCAAGCCTACC
>JAICKT010000574.1 GCA_025927795.1 Parafilimonas sp.
CAATATGAATATTCTTTTTGTTATCGACATATAGATCTGTTCTGCAACAAGGGCAACAAGGTTCGGCAACCAGCTTCCCATTCTGAAAACCGCTTGTGCCTTGTGTTTCAGCAATGTATAAAGCCGATCCTTCTTCTGTTGTTTTCTTCCTGTTGTCGAGCCATACCATTGCAACTTCTCCGTTTTTAATTAATGCCATATCAAAATATCTTTGATCATAACCAGCAGTATCTGTCACTAATTTTTTTGCTTTTGTCCAGGATGATCCATTGTCAAAAGATTGCGAATAATAAACTACATCTGAATAAGGATTTTTAGGATTGGCATTTGCAGAAGCCCATGCAGCAATAATTTCACCATCTGGTTTGAAAATGATCTTTGGCATATTTTCTCCGTGCGGATGAATGTTTTCACTACCAGGAATTTCAATTGCTTTTCCAAAAGTTTTTCCTTCATCTTTTGATACTGCGTAGCAATAAACTGAGGTGGAAGAATCAATTTTTCTGATCCAGCTCAGAACAATATTTCCTTTATTGTCTTTTGTAATGTAGGGACACGATGCTTCTGAACTATCAACTTGTACTGCATTTGAAGTTGTGATATTTATTTTTTGTGTTGTATTAAAACAAGATTCAAAAATAATTGAAGAAAGAAGAATGATAAAAAAGATGATCTTTTTCATTGTTGTATTTTTAAAAAATAAAAAAATGTGGGTGCATTTCTGTATTTTATTTTTGATTGAAATGATAAGCAAATCCTATGCTTGCTGTGCTTAATTGTCCCGGCCTGTATGATGTGCCGTAAGCGCTTTTCTCAACAGTTACTGCATAATTTTTATTTGCCAGATTGATCCAGTTGAGCCATGTTTCAAAATGTTTGAAAGCGTATCCCATTCTTGCATTAAAAACAATAAAGCCATTGTATTTTGAAGTGTTTTGCGGATCGGTAAAATAGGAGCCCAGGCTTTCTGTTTCTAAGCCAATTCTGAATCCATTAAAAGTATGAGGTTTATAAGTTATTTCGCCATTCATAATGTAGGAAGGAGATTGCGCCATTTGATTTCCTGAAAAGTTTTTCCCCTGCTGTATATAATCCACATATTCATGCTTTGCAACGGTGCCGCCTATGCGAAAAGTAAGATCTTTTACCGGCGCATATTTTATCTCTAATTCAATCCCTTTGTGGCTTGTTTCACCAGCATTTTGGTTTTCATAACTTCCATCTGCAAGCCTTGTATTTACAATTTCATTTTTGCCATTTAGCTGGTATAAAGAAATTTCTGCAGAACCTTTATTATCAGCAAACGTAAGCCAGCCGCCTGTTTCATAATTTGTGTAGGAAGAAGGTTTTAATGTTGGCACCTGAACTCCGCGATACAAGTCATTGATGTTAGGAGGAGCAAAACCAACACTGTAATTCACATAAAAACCTCTATTGTTTCCAAAGTCATAAGTGAACCCAATTTTTGGTGTGAAGTGATCAAAATGATTGATAGCGTCGGGAGCGCCAGAATAGGCGCCGGGCTGTAAATGATTATCAAAATTATAATCCAAACGATCATAGCGGGCGGCCAAAACAATTCTTAATTTAGAGAAAGGATTGTACTCAATCTGAGTATAAGCAGCAGTATTTAATAGATCAACTTTATAATCAGTTAAAGTGCTGTCAGTAGTTTGATAATGATCATAAACTCCATCAGCATTTTTATGAATACTAATGAACTGCGCCAGATAAGTTGCAGGGCTATAATCAACACTAATTCCTGTTGTCCATTTTGTATGAAGTGAATTTATTTTTTTGATATGCTGAACAATAGCTCCATAACTTTTAAATGCATCATCATTAATTTGCCCGCTGGCTTTTGCAGCATTTCCTGCTACATCCGCAATTGAATAAAATGGATTTTGTCCAACAGAAGTATTGCGATAAAAAATAGTAAAATTGGTCTTGTTATTTTCGTTCCATTTTTTTGACAAAGTGCTTCTAACGCGCAGTGCGTCTGCTTTCCGGTAAGTGAAGCGATAAAAACTGTTGTAATCTTCATTGTAAAAATGCGTACTATCCAAACCTCCTTTCTGATCGGTTTTATAATTGATATAATCAGCAACAGTTACCAATTTTGTTTTATCGTTAAAGGCATAATCAGCTCTGAAA
>JAICKT010000565.1 GCA_025927795.1 Parafilimonas sp.
AGCTGTTCGCCGCCGATTGCGCCGGCATTGAAAAATGATTTTCCTGAAGTGGAGCAATTTACACGCATCATTCCGACTCTTGGTGCAAGCAATCACCTGCTGCGTTATAAAGACAAATCTTTTTATAATGACGATGCTTTTTTTGTTGATTCAACTTTCTTCAATGTATTTAATTTTCATTTTGATTATGGCAATGCAACAAATGCTTTAGCTGAGCCTAATTCAATTGTGTTATTAAAACCAGTTGCTGATAAATTGTTTGGTAAAGAAAACCCCATCGATAAAATTGTCACAATTGAAGATGCAGATGGTAAAAACGATTTTAAAGTAACTGCGGTAATAGATGAAAGCCTTGGTAAATCAAACATACATGGCAGCATGTTCATCCGGATGAACGAAAACGGGTATGGTGGTGATATTCTTAAAAATACTACCTGGGACGGGAATAATTTTACTTACTCCTTTATAAAACTTAAGCCGGGCACAAGTGTAGCAGCACTGGAAAAAAAGCTTCCCGCATTTTTGAATAAACATGGTGGAGAACAATTTAAAAGTTCAGGAGTGGAAAAGCAATTACACCTGCAGCCAATAACTTCTATTCATACGAGCGAAGGTTATGCACCTGAGCTGACCCCAACAGTAAGCAGTTCATTCCTTGGTATTTTAATTCTCATTGCAACACTAATACAAATTATTGCCTGTATCAACTTTATGAATCTTTCTACGGCAAAAGCTTCGAAACGGGCAAAGGAAGTTGGGGTGAGAAAAGTACTCGGCGCAGAAAAAAACAGCCTCCGGATTCAATTCTTAACAGAGTCATTTTTACTTTCATTAATAAGTGTTGTTATTGCTTTGCCACTGCTAATAGTTACACTTCCTTACCTCAATCAAATTACACATGCAAATATTTTGCTATCGTCGCTATCAGACTATACCATATGGTTGCTGCTCCTGGCAATTATTATAATAACAAGTATTGTAGCAGGCAGCTATCCCGCATTTTATCTTTCAGCTTTTCAGGCAATGAAAGTTATAAAAGGCAATTTTACCAACCATGTTTCCGCAGCAGGTATCAGGCGTGCTTTAGTAGTATTTCAGTTTGTGTTGTCAATCGTGCTCATTTCCAGCATTATTATTATTTACAACCAGTTGAATTATATAAAAAATAAAGACCTCGGCTTCGATAAAAATCAAAAACTGATTTTCAGTTTCTATACAGATAATGCAAAAAGCAAAATGCGGGTGTTCGCAAACGACCTGAAGGAGATGCCGGAAGTAAAAGCAGTGAGCCTGGCAAATAATTATATGGGGCAGCCTCATTACCACGACTGGACAGTGTATTTACCGGGCGGAAATTTAGCTACAGGTATTGATCAGCAAAATATATCTTCTGATGAAAACTTTGTAAAAGCTACAGGAATACAAATTATAAGCGGCAGAGATTTCAGATTACATGATTCTGCAAAGGTGTTAATCAATGAAACACTTATGAAGCGGTTGGGGTTAAATCTTAAAAATGCGCCAGGTTCAAAACTGCTCACCGGCGATGAAAGAAATTATGAGGTAGCAGGTGTAATGAAAGATTTTAACTACAGTTCTTTGCGCGATAACATCAATCCTTTTATGATTATCTGCGAACCGAAAAGAGATGACATACACGACGTAATTGTGAATGTGAGCAGTAATAATTATAAAACATTATTAAGAAAAATAGAAACAATATGGCATAAAGATTTATCAACTGAGCCTTTTGAATATTCCTTTCTTGACGCTGAAGTGCAGCAGCAATATCAATCTGAAATTACTTTTTCAAACATCATTAATTCTTTTACGCTAATGGCAATTCTTATTTCATGCTTGGGCTTGTTTGGTTTAGCTGCCTTTACTGCGGAACAAAGAAAAAAAGAAATCGGCGTACGCAAAGTCTTGGGTGCCAGTGTTGCAGGCCTGGTACAATTACTCTCAAAAGATTTTTTAAAATTAGTTGGTATCTCAATCCTTATTGCAACACCGATTGCATGGTGGATAATGAATAAATGGCTGCAATCATTTTCATATCGGGTTGTCATTAGTTGGTGGATGTTCGCTGTAGCAGGCTTTATTGCATTACTCATTGCATTACTAACGGTGAGCTTCCAGGCAATCAAAGCAGCAATAGCAAACCCGGTGAATAGTTTGAGAAGTGAATAATTGCGAACGTGAAAATAAAAAGTACTATTATTTATTGGTTTATTCATACAACAAGGAT